>CALZIG010000071.1 GCA_945787585.1 uncultured Gammaproteobacteria bacterium
CCTCTATGCCTGACCATGACAAGCAACAAGTAGATGGCGGGGTTAAAACAAGTCAGGCGCAATCGTCCGGTAATAAAGTATTGATATGGAGTAAGTCTGATAAAGTGATGGGACATGGTGAAGATGGCGTCATCATTACTGAGCAGTTTAGACGGATTAAAAGACCATTAATCAATAATGCGTCAGGGTTTGAAACTGCCCCTGTTAAGAATGGCAATCTAATTATGGTGACGAGTGCGCTTTCTGGTGAAGGAAAAACATTCACCGCGATTAATCTTGCAAAAAGCATTGCGATGGAGCGTGACAAAAAAGTACTACTGGTGGATGTTGATCTTGGGAGGCCTTCAATTAGTCGGTTATTGAATGCTGATGGTGGGGCGGGGCTTGTAGATTATTTGCTTGATGAGGCTTCTGTGCTAGATGGCCTGATTTGTGAAACAGATATTCCTAATCTAAAAGTGATGATTTCTGGCCGCCACCACCCTCATTCAGTTGAGCTGCTTTCAAGTAATAATATGAAGAAATTGATGGCTGAATTTGCATCGCGCTATAACGATAGAATTGTGATATTTGATGCTCCACCGCTGCTTGTAACCAATGAAGCGGTAGTGTTGTCTGAGATGGTTGGGCAGGTTGTCATGGTTGTAGCGGCAGAGGAAAGTAAGCAGTCAGATGTGAAAAATGCACTGAAGCTTTTAGGAAAAGATAAAGCTGTTGGGTTGTTATTGAATAAATGTGACCACGTAAAAAGCTCTGACCATTATGGTTATGGGGTAGATAACCGCCGTCGCTAAGAAGTGAATAATAGGAGGTCTGTTTATACGTTTCTTTTGCGGGTAGCCGCTATATATATTAAGCAAATGATACTGAGAATATTATCAATCATGCCGTTAAAAATATCGAGTGCAAGCAAGGCTTCAAGTTATTTTTCCTCGGCGAAGAAAAGGCTATCCACGTCTTTTGTTTTTGTACTTCCGCTATTGTTTTTTTCTAATACTCTTGCTGCAAACTGGATGATTACACCTCAGGTCTCATTAAGTGAGATCTATACCGATAATGTAAGTCTTGCACAGGGAGACAGCGTTACCGAAGAGTATATTACTGAAGTGATGCCTGGTGTTGCTATAGAGAATGAGTGGGGAAGGTCTAATTTCTTTCTTAACTATAATATGCAAAACCTGTATTTTTCAAAAGAGCGTAGTCGTAACGCAACGTTTCATCAGTTTAGAACCAATGCAGCTTATGAAGTCATCCCCGATCAATTTTTGGTTGATATGAGGGGTAGTTATTTTCAGCAAGTTTTGGGAGATGAGGAGCCGATACTTAGAGAAAACCTTTCTTCTACAGAAGATCGGAGAAATGTTTTTACGCTTGGCGCTAGCCCCAGTTGGCGCTATGTATATGGCGCCGGTATTGTTGTTGAAACACGTTACGATGCAGATGTAGTAAGGACTGAGAATGATATCGCTGATGTAGATACAAGTAAATTTAGCATAGATGTAAATAACCGTGTTAAGCGGGATCGTTTTTTTTGGGCGCTGGGTTATAGCGATGAAAAAATAGATCATAAATCAGCTGTAGATTCCAGATTCAAAGTACTGATCTACGATTTACGGTGGCAGGCTACGCGACGTCTTGAGCTATTGACGGGTGGGGGCTATGAAGAAGTTGATTTCGGAATGGTTATGCCTGAGTCGGAGATTGATTTAGATGGTGAGTTCTGGAATGTCGGGTTTGGATGGCAGTTAGACAGGTATACAAGAGTAGAAGCGCGGGCTGGCGAGCGGTTTTTTGGTGACACATACCTGCTTATATATGACAGAGAAATAGATCGGACAAGATGGCGAGCGCGGTATAACGAAGACGTTAGTACAACATCGAAGTCTCAAATTGGACAGCAAGTTTTTGAATCGGACGAAGGGCTTTCTGTTTCTCGACTGGGATTGAATGCCGAATTGAATGCTGAGGCATTTGTTCGTAAAACATCATCTATAGGTTATAAATATACCGGGCGTAAACTCGTTTGGGAGTTTAATGTTGACGAAAGGAAGCTTGAGTATCAAATCGTGCAGGATAAAGAAAATAGGCTGAGTGCAGACATTGATATCTCGTTACGCGTAGGTATTCGTACGACATTAGGTTTTAACCATGAGTGGATGAAAGAGAAGTTTAGGGATGGAATTAGAATTGACTGGGCACGAACTGCGTCAATTGAGATGGCTAATGAAATAACGCAGCGCCTGACAGGCACTATTGAATATAGATATACAGAGCGAGATTCTAATTTTGTTATAAATGACTATAAAGAAAATGTTATTCGCATGCAGTTAGTTCTGATTCTGTGAGTTTAAGAATTAGTGGTGCTGTTGGTTGTAAATATTTTAATGGGCTAGTTGATAGGAAAGCTAGAATGACAAACTGGATTAATAAATAAGTGGGTAGTAAAAAAGCATTCGCAGGGCGGGCATTAAGCGCTTTAGGGCTTTTGCCAGTTATTGCAGGACTGCGATCGAGATATGTAAGCGAGTTAATGATTTTAGCCTACCATAGAATAGTAGACCTTGCTGATGATACAGAATACAAGTTTGATTTAGATCTGATTAGTGCATCCAGTGATGATTTCGAATGGCAAATGACTTTTGTTAAAAAACACTACAATCCTATAACTTTTTTCGATCTCGTGGAAATAACCGCAGGAAGGATGCAGATGCCGCCGCGGCCACTCATTGTTACGTTTGACGACGGCTTTGATGATAACTATACAGTGGCGTTTCCTATATTAAAAAAATGTAATGTGCCGGCAACCATTTTTATCTCAACGGATTATATCGGTGGCACTAAACCATTCTGGTTTGATTGGGTCGCGTATATGATTCTTTGCGCGGATAATATGATGATTGATCTTCACAGTGCAGATTTAGTGCTTGAGCTAAACAGTGACCGTAATCAACGTAAATTACTACTGAAAACTTTGTTACAACGCCTGAAAGAAATACCTAATAGCTCCAGGATTACTACTATAGAAATTCTTGAGCATCAAACGGGGTTTGTAAAAAACAAAGAAAAGTTTTCCCAGAGTGCTCCATTAACCTGGGAGCAAGTAAAAGAGATGTCCGCAAGTAATATCGAATTTGGCTCTCATTCAGTCACGCATCCAATTTTTTCTAATTTAGATGATGATGAATTATATTACGAGATAGAACACTCAAAAAATGTACTTGAAGATCAGCTAGCCAAACCTTGCCAGGTACTTGCATATCCTGTGGGCGGCAAAAATGCTTTTGATAAAAGAGCGTTGAAGATGGCAGAGCAGTGTGGGTATGAGTTTTCTACTAGTTATGTAAATGGTACTAACTCGTTCGTATGTTATGAAAAATATGCACTCAAGCGGCTTCATGTAGAAAGATATCAGTCAAGGGAAGAGTTTGCCGCGATGCTCTCCTTGCCATCAATTTTTATGTAATTTAAAGCTAATGCTTTCTGGTAAATAATTGTTTATAGGATAGGGTGTGAAAGAGAGTTATCCAGAAAATTATTGCGATTCTAGTGGTGACATAACTGATTGTCAGGATTCACTACGTTCAATGCTGGATCAATCGGAGAGCTTTTCGCAGTATAAAGATTTATTAGGGAAGTCGAACGCGGATCACGCCTTCTGGTTGCCGCTGTTACCACATTATGTGAAGAACCAGAGTGTTGCGTTAGTGATCGATGATACGGATGGAAATATCTCATGTAAACTTGCACCGCATTTTTTAACTGTAATTGCCATTCATAGTGATGTGAATGCGTTGATGAAGGTAAAGCGTGAGGCACTGAAAAAATCAGTGGATAATGTGATTCCAGTGCAGGCTGATTTGTCTAAGCCACTACCTATAGCCGCTGAAGCTGTTTCACTTGTTATATTGTTGCATGTAAGTAATAGCCGTTCATTTCAAAGTGAGATGAGCGTATGTGACCGCTACCGCATATTTGTAGCTAACAGTAAGGCTTTGTTATCTCTGAATGGTTCACTCGTTATTATCGATAATAATGCTCAAAACTATCGAGATTGGTTGCACAATTTGCATGGGGTTTCACGTGATAAAGAATTGAATGGAGTCCCCGTTAAGCGTTTAAAGCGGATTTTATCCTGCCAGCAATATAGTATTATAGATAAGTATATTGGCGATTTTTATTACACATCTAGTTTTATGCCGCTTCCCGTGTTTGTGAAAAATGGTAGTTTAGGCGATTTGAGTGTGTACTGCATGAGCGCATTCTATAAAATTAAGCAGTATATAAAACATCGCTTTTTACCATCAAATCTTTGGCCATCCTTTATGCTGATTGCTTCTCGGGTATCTCATAAGCGAGTCATTGATGAAGTTATTGAGTCTGAGCGGATAGGTGTAATGCTTAATTGGGGGGTAGGCCGCGTAGTTGTAAAGAAAATTGTTGCTGGGAACTCTGGCGTTACCATTCTGATAGTCGGCCCTGAGGATGAAAATGATCGAGATATTGTCGTGCGCCATCCAAGGACGTCTGAAGGTTTAATGGCAGTACAGCGAAATGCTGATGCACTTAAGGCATTATCAAATGAAATATTTTCAGGCTTTGTTCCAAGACTTTACGTAGATAAAGTTCAAGAGTCTAAGGGTTATATCATTGAAGAGAAAATACGAGGGAAGGAGTTAGACGGCTTTGGTGAGAAAGCAGAGTTGATGATAATGCAATCTTGCGAGCTTTTTATTGATATGCAAATGAATGGAGTAAAAAATAGAGCGTTCGATGAAATATTAATTAATCAATTTATTGTTGGCGCAATATCACCATTGGCAGCCTTATGTGATGATGATGTGAAGCCCCTGCTGTCTATAATAGGTGAGTTTTTGTTTGGGGCCTTTAAGGATAAAAATATTCCATTTGTCAGGTCTCACGGTGATTATAAGCTAGGTAATATTCTCTTTTTAGATGATGGCCAGCTTGGCGGAATTATCGACTGGGATATGTCTGAAAAGAATGGCATGCCACTACTGGATATCTATACGCTGATTCTGTACAGGATTTCATCTGAAACAGGGCAGTCGTTGGCTGATGTATATAAAAATATTCTGCTTCCTGGAAAAACAGACGTTTTTTATAAAGATCTTATTGAAATGGCATGCGCTAAGTATGCGCTGCCCACAGAACTTGTATTTCCGCTTAAGTGTTTGTTTTGGTTAACTCATCTACGCGATAGGGTTTCATCAGGATTAAAGTCCCATCCTGATTTTGCGCGCGAGAACATTAAAGAAGTACTTATTCGAATGATCGAAGCAATAGATATCCAAGAAAATAACAATTCTAATAATAAACCGTACTGATATGAAGAAGGACATACAGCGTCTGCTTCATCACGGTGCGATATACTGGATTGGCAATGCAATTAACAGGCTTGGGGCTTTCGTCTTACTTCCTTTATATACGCATTATCTTTCACTATCAGAGTATGGCGCACTAGAGCTACTCTACGCGAGTAGTGCAACGCTATCGGTACTGCTTGGCGCTGGGTTATCACATGCAACATTAAGATTCTATTTTGATTACGAAAGTAAAAAAGATCGTAATGCTGTTATTACCACAAATCTATTTACATCATTAGGGTTGTCCATTGCTGGGGTTCTATTGCTGGCTAGCTGGGTGCCAGAAATGACAGTGCTTTTGCTCGGTGATAGTGGGTATGAGAAAGCATTACAGCTTGTTTTAGTTATTATAGTGATCGAGTTAAGTTCAGAAATCGGTTATGCATACCTCAGAGCAAAAGAACTCTCTATTTTTTATGTTTTATTATCCATTGCAAAGTTGATAACACAGTTGGTCTTTAGTGTGTTGTTTGTGGCCTATTGGGAAGAAGGAATTGTTGGTGTATTAAAAGCTAATTTAATATGTGCTGGGCTGGTTGGTACAATATTAATTTTCTACGTGATTAGACACTGTGGCTTCAGTTTTGATCTTGCCAAGGCCATTCCAGTCATAAAGTACAGCGTACCATTTGCGGGTAGCGCTATTGTGATGGTGCTGATGATTAATGTTGGGCAAGTGATGTTGCGTACCTATGCATCATTAGAAGCCGTTGGTGTTTACGGGCTTGCAATGAAGTTTGGTCTGTTATTGAGATTTATGCTGGTAGAACCATTTCAGAGGGTCTACGGTCCATTTAGATTTTCAATAATGAATCAGGATGATGCTAAGGATATTCAGATAGTCGTCACCCATTATTTTGTCGTAGCGGTTTCTTTTGTTGCGCTAGGCATATCTTTATTTGCATCAGATGTTTTAGTGATAGCTTCGAGCGAGGCGTTTTGGACTGCAAGTTCAGTTGTCCCACTTTTGTTAGTGGGTGTGGCCGCTCGAGAAATGTCATATTGCTATCAAACCGGTCTTTTATATCAGAAAAAGACCAAATATATATTGTATATCAGTATGGTTGTTTTCGTGATTGATGTGGCCGGAAATTTTATCCTCATCCAGTTGATGGGAGTGTACGGCGCGGCAACCATGTTTATTATTTCTGGTGTCATTTTCTCTTTTCTTACGTTCTACGTGTCGCAGAAAATTTACCCTGTGTCATACCTGCATGTAAGGTCGCTCATTGTCACGTTAGTCGCAATAACTTTCTATGTGCTTAGCCTGTTTCTTGTTCCGGCAGAAATAATTTGGGGTATTGTTGTGAAAACGGGTCTGATTCTCGGATTTGTGCTGGTGTTGTACCTGATTGATAGCAAGGTAAGGGGGATGTTTAAAGAGTTAGCTGTTCGAGCCTCATCATTGAAGGAAAAGTTTTTGTGATGGTGATGGTTGGAATGGATGCGCGGGGTACTATTCAGTGCGCATAATTATATTTTTATATCTGGTCTCGCTATATGTGAGGCCTCAGGATTGGGTGCCGTCACTCATGGGGATGCCCACGAATGATATTCTGATCCCACTGGGGTTAGTGATTGGGTTTATGAATTATTCACAAAACCCTTCAGAATTCCAGATCCCACAAATTAAATTACTTGTTTTCTATTTAGTGGTTATTTTTCTGTCTACATTTATTTCTGTGGATGCAGGGACCGCGATAGAGCAGTTTATTATTTTTCTTAAACGCGTATTAGTTTTTATTATGGTCGTATGGCTAGTAAATACCAAAGAAAAATTAATATCAGTTGTTTACATGGTATTTTTGATGTCGATATTCCTTGCGTATCAGGCGATTTTGCAAGCGCTTACCGGTGAAAGCTGGGGTGGACTTACTTCTTATCCTGGCTATACCGAAATACGAGTGCGTTGGTATGGCGATTGGGACGGCCCAAATGTGTATGGGCTGCTATTTGTTATCTCGGCAGCAATGTCTATCGATCTATTCGCAAGAAAGACTAATTCGCTGGGTGTAAAGTTGTTTGGTATGGGACTTTTTGGGCTGTTTATGTACGCGATATATTTCACAAATTCAAGAGGCGCAGTACTTGCCGTGATTTGCGCACTTATTTTTTATTTTAAAAGTTATTTTAAGCTCTGGAAGGCGGTACTGTTAGGTGTTGCTGTCATTTCTGCGATCGTACTTGTCGGACCTTCTAGAATGAGCGAAGTGAGTTCTTCGGAGTCATCTGCCGGTGAGCGGGTATGGCTATGGGAGCAAGGGCTCGAAATGTTGGTCGATAACCCATTATTAGGTATTGGACGAGGGCAGTTTGCTGCGGCCTCTGAATTGAAGCTGATCGCTCATAATAATTATGTGCAGAATTTTGCAGAGTTAGGATTGCTTGGGTTTTTCTGTTTTACTGCAATTTTGTGGTTTAGCTTTAAAGGTAATTACTATGTAAGCAAGCAGGTAGAGGGACTTGATGGGCGAATAGTGGCTGCAAATGGAATGCTAACAGCGGCGCTAATAGGTTACCTGGCCACTACGTTTTTTGTCGTAATGGAACTTGACCTGCTCTATTTTGTGTTGGGTTTGTCTGCGGCTGCATATCTGGTTGCACGTAAAGAATCGGATCAAGTTCCAGTGGTTTTATTATCAAAAAAGGATTTATTGATAATTATATCGGGCATGTTTGGCTTGATATTTATGATTTGGTTGGCAGCGGTTAAGGAAATTATATGAGCAAATCGGTGGTTTCCTCACAGAAAATTAATTTGCTGTTTGTTAATCACTCAATGGGCATGGGTGGTATCGAGCGGATGATCGTTGAAATGGTTTCGGGCCTTGAAAATGATAAATATTCAGTGCAGGTTGCGGTATTCGAGGGTGGTGGTGTTTTAGAGCAAGACCTACAGAGGGCAAAAGTGCCTGTGCATGTGTTTGATAAAAAAGAAGGGATAGATCTTTTTTTATTTTTCAAATTAATTCGATTTATAAAAGAACAGAAAATTCACGTTGTTCATAGCAATAACTATTCCGCGTGGCTGTATTCTGTAGTTGCCGCTCTACTTTGTCGTGGTACACGGGTAGTGTATACGGCGCACTCCAATGAAACAGCAAAAAAGAAACATCGCTTTATATTGGAGAGATGTTTGACCTACTTTACAGATAGCGTGGTGACTGTATCAGATCAGGTCAGAAAAGTGATGATTGAAGATTCTGGTATCGACAGTAACAATATTCAGGTAGTACCGAATGGCGTAGATACTAAACGATTTGCAAAGGATGCGGTTGTTGGCGGTCAAGTTCGTGAAAGTCTGGGAATTAATAACAGTGACATTGTATTAGGTACGATTGGTCGGCTGGTGCCAGTCAAAGATCATAAGACAATGATTGCCGCGTTAGCATTAATTACAAACCTCAGAAGTGATATAAAGCTCATCATTGTAGGAGATGGCATTCTGCGTGAAGAACTGGAGCAGTTTGTAAGGAGTGCCAAGGTAGAAAATAATGTTATTTTTGCAGGTGAGCAGGAAGATGTGAGCCCCTATTATTGCGCGATGGATATCTATATGGTCTCCTCAATAAGCGAAGGGATGAGCCTAAGTATTCTCGAAGCAATGAGTAGTGCATTACCAGTAATAGCCACAGATGTGGGTGGAAATCCTCAGTTGGTAAAGAATCATGTTAGTGGGCTACTTACGCCGGTTGGCGATGCTGATACGATGTCTCTGAAAGTGCTTGAATTAGTGGAAGATGAGAAAAAAAGAGAGGCGATGGGAAATGAGGGTCGGGCCGTCGTCGAAAGTCATTTTAGTAAAAGTGCTATGATTACTCGTTATAGTTCGCTTTATGAAAAAGCTTATCGTTCCGGTGCTTGATGTATGGAATCTCAGAATAATAAAAAAATTGTTATTTTCACCCGGGAGTTTCCGACCCGGAATGATATCGCGGGTGGCACTTTTAATGTGGAGCTTGTTAAGGCGCTACAGAAATATTCAGATGTAACCGTCGTGTGCCCAGTCCCGTGGTGCCCCAATCTGACATTTCTACGTAATAATCGTGCGTGGTCCGAATTTATTGGACTCCCCGAGTGTGATGAACGTGACGGTATAACGATTTACTATCCGAAGTATTTATATGTGCCAGTTGTATTTCGTGCTATTCAGGCATTGTGGATGGTATTAGGAAGCTATCGTGTGCTGAAGCGTATCCGCGATGAAAAAGGGCTTGATGTAATCAACGCGCATTTTATTTATCCTGCGGGAATCGCTGCGACGTTGCTAGGCATCTTACTAAAAATTCCTGTTGTGCAGACGACGCTGGGTTCTGACATCAATGTCTATAGCAATATCTGGTGGAGTAAGCCGCAGTTACGGTGGGCGTTTACGAAATCCAGAATGGTAACAACGAAGAGTCAGGCGTTATTGGATCGAGTGATTGAAATAGGCTTGCCGAAAGAAAAAGGTATTTTTATATCAGATGGTGTGGATTCCAATCGATTCAATTTTATTGCAGAAGAAAAATTGCGTCTTCGGTCAATGTTGAACCTGGATCATGATAAAAAATTTCTGCTATTCGTAGGCAGGCTCCATGAGGTAAAGGGGCTTGATGTTTTACTGGAATCTTTATTGTTGTTGAAAAATAAGGGTATGCTCAATTTTTATACCCATTTGATTGGCGATGGCCCACAGCGTCAATTACTAGAGAATTATGTGCGAGATAATAATCTTTCTGAGAGTGTTAGTTTTTTAGGCACGATGCAGCACGATGAGATTCATCGTTGGATGAAGGTGTCTGATGCCCTGTGCCTGCCCAGCCGCATGGAGGGACGCCCAAGTGTTTTGATTGAAGCGTTTGCATGTGGGTTACCGGCGATAGCATCAAATGTTGGCGGGATTCCTGAATTGGTTAATCGTAGTAACGGTCTGTTGGTGCAGAAAGAAGATGCCAATGAGCTTGCTCAGGGGTTATTTGATGTTATCCATAAACAGTGGGACCCGCTAGCGATCACCGAGACCGTTGCCTGGGCGAACTGGGATAGTACTGCGCAAGCGTATATCAAGGTTTTTGATCAATTACAGGATAACGGTTATGAACCTTAAGAAATGGGTAAAAGAAGTTATCTTGTCTCATTTTCTTGTTTGCCGTTCAACAACAGGTGCTGAAAAGGTCGCGCTGACCTTTGATGACGGTCCATTCCACCCCTATACAGAACAGGTGCTGGATGTGCTGGATGAGGCGGGTATGAAGGCAACATTTTTCGTAGTGGGAGAGCAGGTTAAGAAATATCCTGAAATAACGAAAATGATTGAAGCACGAGGCCATGAATTAGGTAACCATTCTATGACGCACCCCGAGTTCAGCTTATTGGGCTACCATGCGATAAGCGATGAACTTGATGATGTGTGGGAGCTACTTAGGTCTGACGACCAGGCGCCTGAGAGCCGGTCACTTTTTCGGCCGCCTAAAGGGGTGATTACATTGGGATTACTTCGGTATATTTTAGCTAAAAGGCAGAAAGCCATATTATGGAATGTGGATCCAGAGGACTATAAAGTAACCTCTGCTGATGAGATTACGGATTTTTTTGAGCAACATCCACTAATCGCTGGTGATATTGCTCTTTTGCACGATAAGACACCATATACCCCATTGGCACTCAAATCATTATTAGATCAGCTCGCGGCGAGTGGGCTGCAGTCAGTGACAGTCTCGGAATTATTGAAAGGGTGAAGGGATGAACAGTAAGCGATGGTGCATTAAGTCTGAAATTTTATGAATATACTTTATCTGCATAGAACCCAGGGGGGCGGTGTCGAAGGTGTGCATATCTGGGGCATTATCGATGGCCTGACGGCACTTGGGCATGAAGTTAATGTTGTCTCTCCGGTGGGTGGTGACAGGCAATCTGATCAGCCAGCAGTCGCAAGTGAACAGCGACCATCGTTTAAAAGCCGATTGTTTAAAGTAATTAGCCAGTACTCACCTTCTGCTGTTTTTGAGTTGGCTGAGATTGCCTACAATGCTATTGCGATCGCTAATGTGAGAAGCGCGTCGAGAGGCAAAAGTTATGGCGCAATTTATGAGCGTTACGCTATATTCGCGGTAGCGGGGGCGCTCTATTCCCGGATATGGAAAGTACCGTTGATTATCGAGGTGAATTATACCGCGAAAACTGCTTTAGTACGTAAAAGGAGTGCATTACTAATGCCGCTGGCGAAATGGGTCGATAAGCTAATATTTTGTCAGGCGACGACCTTAATTGCTGTCTCTAGCCATTTAAAAGCGCACCTGATAAATGATTACGGAATGAGCGAGGAGAAAATTCTGGTGGTACCAAATGCGGCCTATCCGGATAAATTCTCTCCAGATATTCCCGCTATTGCGGAGGTAAAGGGTACCTCTTTAGCCGGGAAAAAAGTGGTTGGTTTTGTCGGCGGATTTTATCCCTGGCATGGTCTGGATTTACTCGTTAACGCCTTTGCTAAGGTTGTGGAAAATAATCCAGAGACTATGTTGTTGCTGATTGGCGATGGTCCTGAACGTGAGAAAATTGAGGTGCAGGTAGAGCGATTCGGTTTGTTAGCGAATGTCATTTTTGCCGGCAAGGTGAACCATGCTGAACTTCCCCACTATATGTCTGCGTTCACGATTGGCGTGATGCCGGATTCAAATGACTATGGCTCACCGATGAAGATTTTTGAATACATGTCCATGTGCAAGCCTGTGGTTGGGCCGGATTACGGGCCACTACTGGATGCCATTGAAGATGGCAAACAAGGGCTGATTTTCAATAAAAAAGATGTCGCTTCACTGGAGAAATGTTTAAGTAAACTCCTGTCGAGTGATGAACTAACTCATCAGATGGGTGTTGCTGCAAGACAACATGTGGTTGAAACCCATAACTGGTTTAATAATGCAAAGGTTTCGTTGAACTTTGCGCTTGATAAGCAATAAATACAGGGGCGCTACTGTGAAAATTCCAAGTGGACTTTATCGATGGATTTCAACACAAAATCACAATCTTCCACTGATTGGACTGATTACATTTACCTTTCCTAAGGCGTTTGTCAGATCCATTTATAATGTTAATAAAGGCAGGTCATTGTGGAACGGGAAGAAGGCTTGTTTCACATTATCTTTTGATTGTGATTATCCAGAGGATGTTGAGGCGTTACCCGATATCGTCAAGATGATGGAGCCTTATCCTTTTAAGGCAACCTTTGCAGCAGTGGGACATTGGATAGAAGACTACCCCAAAGAGCATGAATCGGTATTATTGGGTGGGCATGAGTTGATGAACCACACCTATTCCCACCCTGATAACGAGTTATTAAATCCAGGACGAAAGTTTAAAGATATCTCGCGTGATGAAAAGGTGGAAGAGGTCGCGCGGTGTCATGAGATATGTCAGCGAGTGTTAGGTGTTGAGCCGACTGGACTACGCATTCCGCACTTTAAAAACCTGTTTACTGACGAGATCTATTCAATTCTTAAAGAGCTGAATTATACCTACTCTTCATCGACCTGGCTGACAAATACAACCACATCAGGGCTGCCATATATGGCGAGTGACGGGATTATTGAAATTCCACTCAGCACCTGTCCCAAACATCCATTTACCGTTTTCGATACCTGGCATTCATTAAATGCACAAAGATTATCTCATCGATTAATCCATCGCGGGCCAGAGGATTATCTGGGGCTTTTTAAAGATCTGATCGAGATGGGAAAACAGACCGGTTCGTACATCAATATTTATATGGACCCGATGGATATTAAAAAGATTCCTGGTTTTGAAGAGATGCTGGATCTGTTAGTGGATGATGAGCTTGAGGTCGTGACGTATCAAGAATACATCGAGCGTGGCATGCATATTGAGGATTAATGGTAATGGCGCTGAAAAAAATACTGTTGATATTTGGGACACGCCCGGAGGTTATCAAATTAGCCCCGATCTTTCATGAGCTAAAGAGGCGCGCAGATACGTTTGAAGTGAAGGTACTGGTTACAGCGCAGCATCGCGATATGCTGGATCAGTCGCTGAAGATATTCTCTATGACTCCAGATTATGATTTGAATATTATGCGTGATAATCAGGACTTGTTTGATGTCACAATTGACGCATTAAGTGGTATCAAGCCCGTGCTAGATTCGTATGAACCAGATTATGTGATCGTGCAGGGTGATACAACCTCTACATTTATCGGTGCGCTGGCGGCTTTTTATCGGCGTATTCCCGTAGCCCATGTCGAGGCAGGGCTTAGAACACATCAGAAATATTCTCCATTTCCGGAAGAGGTGAACCGCAAATTGAGCGGTGCTATTGCGAATCTTCACTTTGCCCCGACAGACCAATCAGCTCAAAATTTACTGGCGGAGAACGTGCCTGCAGATGATGTGATTGTCACAGGAAATACATCCATTGATGCGATCCAGTGGGTGTTGCAGAATCGGCAACCGGACTTCAGCAGTATTCTGTCTGATACGGTATGTGAAGCGATCAATGGTCGTTTTATTCTACTGACAAGCCACCGAAGAGAGAGTTTTGGTGAACCCATGATGAGAACGTTTAGCGCTATTATTGAGATCGCCGAGAAATTTCCGGATGTTTCCATCATCTTCCCCGTTCATCCTAATCCTAATGTGAGAAAACAGGCTGAGGGTATGCTTTCGTCTCAGGATAATATTTACCTGATTGAACCGATGGATTATGTAAACTTTTCTCATTTAATGAGTAAGGCTGAAATCCTTGTGACCGACTCTGGTGGCGTTCAGGAAGAGGGGCCTTCATTGAAGAAACCGATTCTTGTCCTTCGTGAAACTACAGAACGACCCGAGGGCATTGAGGCTGGGACTGCTAAGCTTGTAGGCACAGATCAGCATAAAATTATTGATGAAATTACGCGCCTGCTGAATGATAAACAGTATTATGAACAGATGGTCGCTAATGAAAATCCCTATGGTGATGGGAATGCGGCGACAAAAATAATCGATGTATTAGCAGCACGTCTGGGAGTATAAGGTGAAAATATTATTTCCGTACATGGCCCGCTGGCATGCGGTTAACTGGACCCGATACCATTCACTGCTCTCTGCACTGGCCGAGATGGGGCATGAGGTCCATGTGTTACAACCGCCTTCATTAGAGTCGGCTGAGACTAATTACCAGGAAATAGAGGTGGTTGATCAGGCTAATGTCATAGTACGCGATGTGCCGATTAACCAAAAGCTCTGGAAGCTAAAGCTACCTTTCGAGAAACTGGCAAAAAAAGCAATTTTTTCTTATTGCGCCTACCGTTATGCAAAACAATATCTGAAGACAAATAAAATCGATGTAGTTTTGCTCTATAACATTCCGCAATTTCAGTTCAGCTCACTGCGCGGAAATGTTGTTCAGGTCTTCGATTTTGCCGACGATTATGTCGATATGCTGGGCGTTGAACTGGGTAAGTTTAGCAATCCACTGGCGCTGGGTCTGGCGGGTAAGATGCTCGATAAAATGATGAAAAACGCTTCGTTAACGCTATCTGTCTCGCATGAACTGGCAACGCTCGCGAGTGGAAATGTGCATGTGCTGCCTAATGGTGTGGGCGCTAGAAAATCGATTGTTGATGAGTCAGGTGGCGATAAGCCTGTCGCTATTAACGCAGCGGAAGGGGTACCTGTCGTCGGGTTTATTGGCGCCTTTGAATACTTTATCGATTTTGACGTTATTCTGGAGGCTGCGAAGGCGCTACCGAATATCCATTTTTTACTGGTAGGGACGGGCCGGGACTGGCAGACGGTGAAGCAGAAGGTCGAAACTCGCGGGTTAATGAATGTGGAGCTAACGGGGGGTGTACCGCATATTGATGTCTTTAAGTATATTCATAAGATGGATGTCTGCCTGAATATTTTCACACCGATCCCAGTCTCACACCGAGCCTGTCCGATCAAGTTATTTGAATACCTTAGTCAAAAAAAACCGGTGATCAGTACGCGGCTACATGAATTAAAACATATTGACGAAGACTTCCTTTATTATGCAGATACCGCAAAGGAATTGATTGATGTGATTGAGCACGTCGTTGAGCATAAAGAAGAGGCGCATGGGAAGGCAATGAAAGGCTATCAGGTGACGATGGAAAAATATACATGGGAGAAAATTGGCGAACAGTTTCTTGAGCTTGTTGAACAGGCGGAGAGACGATAACCCATGATGACGATCTTTATCACTATTTTATTAGGGATGCTAGCTGCACTAGTGGTGTTTTATGTCGGTTTACAACAGCGCCAAATAGATATATGGATAGTGAGTTATGTTAGAGGTGTGTTTGAGCGGAAGAAGTCTACCTACACTGGCAAGAAGCATGTGATGTTCTGTTTTGTCGATCATTATGAGCCGCTGGCCGGTGGTGTCGATGAAACGCATGCGCAAAATCGTGTGGATCGATGGTATGAGGAGTATCCAAAGATCGCATCAAAGTTCAGTGATGCCGATGGCAAGCCGCCCACGCATTCTTTCTTCTGTCCCGAGGAAGAGTATCGCATTGGTCATATGAATTTGATCGAACAGCTATGCCGTGATGGCTATGGCGAAGTGGATATTCACATTCACCACGATGGTGATACGGAACAGGAATTTAAAGATAAAATAAACGGCTTTCTTGACATGCTATCTGAACGACATGGCTTAGTGCCTATGGTGGATGGAAAGCCCAGATTCGCATTTATCCATGGAAACTGGGCGCTGGATAATGCGCGAGCAGACGGAAAATGGTGCGGGCTGAATAACGAAATAACGATCCTAAAAGAGTTAGGTTGCTATGTGGACTACACGCTGCCCTCAGCACCCAGTGACACTCAGACTCAGGCAATGAATGAGATCTATTATGCGACGGATGATCCTGATAAGCCGAAATCACATGATATCGGCGTTCGGGTTGAGGTTGGCAAGCCTGAATGTGGTGACCTGATGATATTTCAGGGGCCATTAACACTCGACTGGAAACATCGAAAACTGGGTATCTGGCCGAAGGTAGAAAATGGCGATGTCACTCCGACCGAGCTGCCTTTTGAGAGAAGAATAGATCAATGGGTGGAACAGGATATTCATGTCAAGGGGCGACCAGAGTGGGTCTTCGTTAAGGTTCATACGCACGGCGCAACAGAACTTAATGCGGACTTTTTATTTGGCGGGGCACTGGAGCGAATGTGTCAGCATTTAGAAAATAGATATAACGATGGCACTGACTATGCGCTGCATTATGTGACTGCAAGAGAGGCGTATAACATCGTTAAAGCCGCTGAGGCAGGCGAGACAGGTGAGCCGAGCGATTACCGTGACTATGTGATCCCAAGGCCATTTCCGGTATCCAGTTAAGAAGTTCCAAATAAGACCTGGTTGTCACAGATAATAAGCCCTTTCTGTGGGCTGCTGAAATCCATGATGTGGTTTGAATCATTGATGATGATTTGCGCTTTCGGGTCACCTCGCCACTACTACAAGTGAATAACATTATACTGGAGAGCGTTTCAGGACTGAGTTTCAGTGTGAGTCTTGGTATGATTGCCCTGGCCGTAAACACCCTAAGTTACGACAAACGTATGACCAGAGCGTAGAGTAACGCAGATAATAGTTTTAATTAACTAGTGAAAACTAAAATCCATACCTATGGGAGTTTGGTGGCAGAGGCTCCCGTTGGTGTAGAAATTGATGATATCGTATAGATGCCAGCTGGGATTTCATTCCCCAGGTATTGCCAGATATAGCGGGTTAAGGTCATGCTTTTACCAAACTGATCGTTTGCAACAGTAAACCCACGGATGGTGTTGTTAGTGCTAGGCACATTGCCTGCTGGCGGATTATTGGTAACGCTGAACCACTGTTTAATGGTGTCTTCATGATTCCAGGGCCAGAGGTTATTAGTAGTACGTTGATCATAACCGGGTTCCCCCCATAAAGTCCCTGATACGCCATATTGTTGTGTAACATCTGCACCAATGTTACCGCTATCGCTGGCGGCCCCCACAAGTGCACTGTCTGATTCTGCGCGCAGAATATATTTCAGGTCTACATTCCCTGTTACTGAGTTACTACCAGTGGCCTGCGGAGCGGGGGAAAATGCATTGTGTGTTGCGCTCGTCCAACCATAATCTGATCCATTAGAGCGTGCGCCGTTATTGTGTAATAAGGAATTAGTCATGACACGTTGTTGCGCGCTGTCCTGATTATAATAGGCGACAGGTGACTCACCAATGGTCATATGATCCATGCCAAAGTAGGGCCCGCCCGCGCCGTTAATACGTACTCCTGCAATATAGGAGGTGCCATACACATCCCAGGCAATCGAGTGTTCCAGGCGAATATTTTCGCCGTGTAATTCTTTTGCAAAATAGCCCGCATGTGCAGCTTCATTATTGAGCACGATGCTGCCCTGAACTGTGACATTGGCGGCGTTTTTAGGGAAATAAAAGCCCCCGTAAGTCTCTTCTGAGCCTGTAGGGCCACGGCGTCCGTCGATAGCAATGCAGTTCTGGAATAAGACATCATGCATGTTGTGGCCATCATTATTTCCGTAGGCGGCAAACGCTGATTTGGGTTGTAGTGAGTTGGAGTAATCAACGCGTGCGACGATGCGGCGAAAAATATTTTGGCTGGCAGATGAAGTCGGCCCGCCGGTATAAAAACCGTATCGTGCTGCACCTACTCCGGCGCTGTCTTCAACAAGATTATAGTCCCCTAGTATTGATACCCAGCCACCAAATTCATTCACATCGCCTTCTCTGCGAAACAGGCTCTGCGTGATCTTGTTATAATTACCTGTGACTTCTGCATTGTATTCTGGTTCGCGTTGATTGATCATATCAATTACGAAGCCATCAACGTGAATATAGTTCCCTTCGAG
>CALZIG010000072.1 GCA_945787585.1 uncultured Gammaproteobacteria bacterium
CCGCTCATCAAGTTAAACAAGGTCATCGCTAACAACAATGCGCTGGTACTCGCAAAAATAGAAGGGCGTAATCCCGGCTATTCGGTTAAATGCCGTATCGGTGCCGCGATGATCTGGGAGGCCGAAAAGAGCGGTGCGCTTAAAGCCGGCATGGAAGTGATCGAACCGACCAGCGGCAATACCGGCATCGCGCTCGCCTTTGTCTGCGCCTCTCGCGGCTACCCAGTGACCCTCACCATGCCTGAAACTATGAGTCTGGAGCGACGCAAGGTACTCAAGGCACTCGGTGCAAACATAGTGCTAACTGAAGGCCCCAAAGGGATGCCAGGTGCGATCGCAAAAGCAGAGGAACTGATGGCGCAAGACCCTGACCGTTTTTACATGCCCACACAGTTTAGCAATCCCGCCAACCCTGCCATCCATGAAACGACCACCGGCCCTGAAATCTGGGACGCCACCGATGGTGAAATTGATGTACTCATCGCAGGGGTCGGCACGGGCGGTACCATCACCGGCATTTCACGTCATATCAAAAATAATTGCGGCAAGGCGATTATCTCAGTGGCCGTCGAACCTGTGGCCAGCCCCATCATTAGTCAACATCTGGCCGGCGAGGAATTAAAGCCGGGGCCGCATAAGATTCAGGGGATCGGTGCAGGCTTCCTGCCTGCCAACCTCGACCTGTCAATGGTAGATCGCGTTGAACAGGTCACCAACGAAGAGGCGGTGGAATACGCGCGTCGTCTGTCGACGGAAGAAGGGATTTTATCCGGAATCTCATGCGGAGCCGCCGTGGCCGTCGCAGACCGTTTAGCACAGCTCCCGGAATACGAAGGTAAAACAATCGTCGTTATTTTGCCAGATTCTGGCGAGCGTTACCTCTCAAGCATTTTGTTTGAAGAGGCGAGTTAGCATCACTGGAGATCGGAGTAGTTCTGCTCCGGTCTCCAGCTTTAAGGCCTATTGAATAGGCATATCAAACTGTACTGAATACCAACAACTTATAAAGTGCGCCCTGCCGGAGAGTAATGTCACCCGTTTGCTACGAACTGTTACAGGCAGGGATCTTCTACGTCAGATGGTGAACCGAATACCTGTGTAAATGAATTTCCCTGGATAATTTGAATAATTTGTGTCATGCCAAATGTAAAACTAAAGAACTGACAAAAATCATTAGAACCACCACCAATACTCTGCGTTATGGTCATATTGTTGCTGGTCTGCGAAAACGAGGTAGAACCAAAATTGCCCATATTATTGTTGAAATTAGAGTTGAAGTTGGAATTCGACCCACTGTCTTGCGCCCAACTATTCCCTGACGCAAAAAAGGAAATTGCGGCAAGCAGTGCTATATGACGTATTTTCATAACTATGACCTCCATGTGATCATTAAAAAAAGATGCCTCAAAAAAGATTAGAGTTAATATTCCGCTGATAGTCAATCAATAAATAGAATCCTTCTTTTCTATTCATGTCGTAAGGCTTCTATCGGATCCAGGCGTGCGGCTTTACGTGCCGGCACATAGCCGAACACCACGCCGACTACCGCTGAAAAGACAAACGCCAGCAGGATGATACTGCTGTCAAAAACCAACGGCACTTGCAACGCGCCAGCAATAAAATAAGAAGCGATCAGGGCCAGCAGGATACCGGCAATGCCGCCGACGGATGACAACACTACCGCCTCGACCAGGAACTGCCGTTGCACTTCGCGTTCTAGCGCGCCGATGGCGAGGCGAATGCCGATCTCGCGGGTACGTTCGGTCACGGAGACCAGCATGATATTCATGATGCCGATGCCGCCGACGATCAAGCTGACCGCGGCGACAGCGCCGAGCAAGGATGTCATGATTTCGGTGGTGCCGGTCATGGTTTTAGAGATCTCTTTCATGTCGATGATACTGAAGTCATCTTCGTTGCCGAGGCCAATGTGGCGCCGTTCACGCATCAGCAGCTCCACGTCGCGCTTTGCCTTACTGGTATCGTCATGGGCGGAGAGGTAGATGTGGCTGATCTTCTGTTCACCAGAGATAAGCCGCCAGTGGGCGCGCAGCGGCATAAGAATAACGTCGTCCTGATCTGACCCCATGCTCGACTGCCCCTTGCTCGCCAGCACGCCGATCACCTGGCAGGCTATTTTGCCAAGACGGATGGTTTCCCCCAGGGGGTCGAGGTTGCCGAACAGCTCCCGTTGCAAGGTGGCGCCCAGCAGGCAGACCGGTGCCCCGGCACGCTGATCACTATCGCTAATGAGCCGGCCTTTGGCCAAAATCCAGTTGCGCACCACCAGGTAGTCGTTTTCCATGCCAATAACGCTGGTGGTCCAGTTGTTGTTGCCGTAGACCACGGTGACTGCTTTATTGGTGATACCGGCTGCTGCGGCAACGGCAGCTAACTCACGCCGCAGGGCCTCGGCATCACCCACTTCAAGCGGTTTGGCAGCGGCGCGCGAGCCACGCAGGAAGCGCTGGCCGGGACGCAGGATGAGCATGTTGCTGCCGAGGCTTTCGATCTGGGCACCGATCCTGGCAGTGGTACCGTTACCAATGGTGACCATGATGATCACGGCGGCGACACCGATGATGATGCCGAGCATCGTCAGGGCCGAGCGCAACAGGTTGCGGCGGATCTCACGCAGGGCCAGTAAAAGCACACTCCACCACATCAGTTACGCGCCTCGTTTTGGATGCGACCATCAAGAAAATGGACAACCCGGTGCGCATAGGCGGCGATGTCAACCTCGTGGGTGACCATGATGATAGTCAGACCGCGTTCCTGATTGAGTCGCACCAGCAAATCCATGATCTCGTGACCACGGGCGCTGTCCAGATTGCCGGTGGGTTCGTCGGCCAGCAGCAGGGCCGGATCGGTGACCAGGGCTCGAGCGATGGCGACGCGCTGTTGCTGGCCGCCGGAGAGTTCGGCCGGGGTGTGGGCTTCGCGGCCATCTAGCCCAACCGCCGCCAGCGCCGCCAGCGCCTTGGCCCGGCGTTCGGCGCGGGGTAAACGACGATAGATCAGTGGCAACTCAACATTTTCCAACGCGCTAGTGCGGGCCAGCAGGTTGAAACCCTGAAACACAAAACCGATGTAGTGACGTCGCAACAGGGCGCGCTGATTGCGCGACAGGGTATCCACCGTGCTGCCCTGAAACCGGTACTGGCCAGCGCTGGGGGTATCGAGAAAACCGAGGATGTTCATGCAGGTCGATTTGCCCGATCCACTCGGCCCCATCATGGCGATGAACTCCCCAGCCTTGACGCTGAGATTGACGTCACGCAAGGCTTCCACTGCCGCCGCCCCTTTGCCGTAAGTTTTGCCCAGTTGCTGAAGCTCAATCATCGCTGCTTGCTGCTGGCGTCGGTGATAACGGCCATGCCTGCCTGTAGTTCGCCGTCCACAACCTGAGTCATGCGGCCATCACTTGACCCTGTCTTAACCTCAATAGTGCGTGGCTGATTGTCTTCTAATACCCAGACTTGTTTGACCTGATTGTTGCCCTGGCGCGTTGGCCGACTGCGACTGCCCCAGCGGGGCATGAGTTGATCCATAAATCCGACCTCTTGTTTCACCTGTGTTATCGGCGGCACAAAACGCAGCGCAGCATTGGGGATAAGCAGTGTGTCGTGGATCTCTTCAACGGTGATATGAGCAGTTGCCGTCATGCCGGGGCGCAGCAGCATCGCCTCGTTACTGAGCGCAAGGATGGTTTCGTAGCTGACCACCCCACCTTCACTCAGAGGGGCCAGGCGCACCTGGGTAATGCTGGCAGGAAAGACCTGTTCGCTGTAGGCATCGACCGTAAAGGTAGCGGCCTGCCCCTCATGCACCTTGCCGATGTCGGCCTCGTCCACCGCCACCCGCAGCTCCATCTGGGCCAGATTCTCGGCCAGGGTGAACAGCACGGGTGCCTGTAGTGAAGCGGCAACCGTCTGGCCCGGTTCGATCTGGCGTTTGAGTACGATACCGTCAATGGGCGAGCGAATCACCGCCTTGGCCAGGCGTGTCTGTTCAACAGTCAACGTGGCGCGAGCCTGAGAGACCTGCGCCCTGGCGCTGGCCTCATCAGCATTGGCCCGTGCATAAGAAGCCTGAGCGGTATCCATATCCTGCGCGGTACAGAGTCCCTTTGCCGCCAGCGCCTGGCAGCGCTTAAGTTTGAGTTCAGTCTCCAGCACCGTCGCTGTCGCCTGAAACACCCTGGCTTCGGCCACTTGCAGCGCCGCCCGAGTCTGCACCACCTTGGCACCTTGCTCATCCGTGTTGAGACGGGCCAGCTCCTGCCCCTGTTTAATCCGGTCATTGAAGTCGACCGACACGCTAGCGATGATGCCCGACATTTCACTGCCGACATCCACCTGATTAAGCGGCTCCAGCGTGCCGGTGGCGGTGACTTGAATCGTAAGATCACCACGGCTCACCTCGCTGGTCACAAAGTGCTGCGGTATTCCATTATTATCAGCCGGAAAAAAGTAAAAGCCCGAGAAAATGGCGAGGGCAACTACCAGCATCGCAAAAACCCGCCCCCTGCGGTGTGGGCGCCCCTGTGCCAGTATCTGTTCAACCTGAGCGGCGGTTGGTGTCGGCTGATCCATAGTGATGTCGTCACTCTTGAGGTGGATTGTAGTTCTCAGCGAAAGTATCAAACACTGACACAGAATACACCACAAGAGTACTTCTTCATCTCTTCACTCTTATTGGCAAAACGCGCGCCCTGGCTTTTGTAGCGCTGCAAGCGCGCTGCCAGCCCATCCAGACCATAGGTAATGAGATCACCGGGCGATAGCGCCAACGCGCCTTTACCCTGATCCACCTTAATGCCGGGAACGATGCCACGTCGCGCCAGCACCTCGGGCAGTGGCGTGCCGTCATCAGCGCTCTGTGCAAGGGTCTCCTCGAATTCAATCACGCCGCTAATGTAGTCCTCTATGCCGGGCGCGGTAAACAGCAACGTGCGGTAAGCGCAGCGGTTCTCTTCAGTGGATTCCACATCAATCGGCGCAAAGCGTTTGGCGATGGTCGGTAGACTTTCATCTGCGGCGAGAATACCTTTACCCCGTTGTACCATCTGTGTGATGGTGTCCTGCAGTTCATCTTTAGTAGCCAGATTCACCTCCTGTGATGCGTCAGATCAGGCCTCCATCCGTCGGTTCAGCGAATAGCCAATTAAGCAATGGAAACTTTGCGGCAAGACTTTATCAACAACCGTTACCGGCACACACGCCAATTCACTGTTAAACATATGAGATATATATACTAATCTGATATGCCATGCAGAACTAACAGCATTAGCAAAAAGCTATCAGGGGATAGTCCTGTCTCACCAGTTCAGGATAACACTACTTATGCGACATTCATGCTAGAATATCCGCTCAATTCTGCTTCAAAGTTCACTACGCGTAAACACCACTCAATACGCTCAAAAGTACGCCCGTTTAAAACTGATTGATGTCGCGCTGAACCAATAAAAGATCTATCAATATGAAATTCACACCCTTTCCACCTCTCTCATACAGCACCGTAATTTTATACCAGATCATCTTTGTATTCGCTTTATTCGGACTCACCAGCTGTAGTAATAGTGGTACCAGTGATAGCGGGACTAATAGCAATCAAACTACGATCAGTGACATTCCATCTATTAACATCACCGATGCTTCTATTACCGAAGGGAATAGTGGCACCATCAATATAAATTTTATTGTAAGCCTCTCCAGTGCCACCACTGAAACAGTCACCGTCAACTTTACTACTGCAGGCAATACCGCCACTGTTGCAGATAACGACTACATCGCCGCAAACGGTATCCTGACCTTCAACCCTAACAGCACGAGCCAGCTGATTACTATTGCGGTGCAGGGGGATACCAGGGTTGAACCGGATGAACTTTTCAACGTTAATCTCAGCAATCCCAGTAATGCCACGCTGGCTGATGCCAGTGCGATCGGCACTATCATCAATGATGATGTGACTGCACCGATCATTCCCAGCATTAGCATCGCCGATGTCTCAGTGGCCGAAGGCGACAGTGGCACTGTCAATGCTGCATTCACCGTGAGCCTCTCCAGTGCCACCACTGAAACAGTCACTGTCAATTTTATTACTGCGGGCAACACCGCCACTGTTGCAGATAACGACTACATCGCCGCAAACGGTATCCTGACCTTCAACCCTAACAGTACCAGCCAGTTAATTACCGTCGCTGTACAAGGCGACACCAGGATTGAACCGAACGAATTCTTCAATGTAAATCTCAGCAACCCCAGTAATGCCACGCTGGCTGATGCCAGCGCCGTGGGCACCATCATCAACGATGATACGGCGCCTATTATTCCCAGCATTAGCATCGCCGATGTGTCCGTGACCGAAGGGGACAGTGGCACGGTGAATGCTGCATTCACCGTGAGCCTCTCCAGTGCCACCACCGAAACAGTCACCGTCAACTTTACCACTGCAGGCAATACCGCCACCGTCGCAGATAACGATTATTCCGCTGCCAGTGGGACATTGACCTTCAATCCCAACAGCACGAGCCAGCTGATTACTATCGCCGTGCAAGGGGATACCAGGGTTGAACCAAATGAAACCTTTTTTGTTAACCTGAGCGACCCCAGTAATGCGACGCTGGCAGATAGCAGTGCTGTTGGCACCATTATCAATGATGATGTGGCAGCACCGGTTATCCCCAGCATCAGCATCGCCGATATCTCAGTGACCGAAGGCGACAGCGGCACTGTCAATGCTGTGTTCACCGTGAGCCTCTCCAGTGCCACCACTGAAACAGTCACCGTCAACTTTACTACTGCAGGCACTCCCGCCACTGTTGCAGATAACGACTATTCCGCTGCCAGTGGCACCTTAACCTTCAGCCCCAATAGCACGAGCCAGCTGATTACTATTGCGGTGCGGGGGGATACCAGGGTTGAACCGGATGAAACCTTTTTTGTTAACCTGAGTAATCCCAGCAATGCCACCATCAGCGATACCCAGGCCCTGGGGACTATTTTGAATGATGACACCCCTCAATCCGGACTCGATACACGCCCCTCAAATACCACATGCCTTGCCCTGGACCGGCCACAGACTGGTGCCAGCATTCAACTGGATAGAGTATTCCCCAATCTGAGTTTTTCACTGCCGACTGTTTTGCTGCAGGCACCGGGCGACAGTTCACGCTGGTTTGTCGCTGAAAAGGGTGGGCGGGTATTGAGTTTCGATAACACGCCCAACACCTCAACCACTCGCGTTTTTATAGACATTCGTTCCAGCGTCGATTCAGGTCCTAACGAGGCGGGACTGTTAGGCATCGCTTTTGATCCAGACTTTGCCACCAACGGTCACGTCTATCTTTCCTATACAGTCACAGGGCTCACCTCACGCATCGCTCGCTATACCAGCATAGACAACGGCCAGACGCTGGATGCGGCATCAGCGCAGGTGATCCTCGATGTCCCCCAGCCTTACGGTAATCACAATGGTGGTTACATCGCTTTCGGACCGGGACCCTCCAGCGGTAAATATCTTTATATCGGCTTCGGCGATGGTGGTGATGCTGGCGACCCACTCGGCCATGGTCAAAATACTCAGACACTATTAGGTGCGATGTTACGTATTAATGTTGACGTAAGTCAGACAGACTGGAATGCAGGCGCTCGCTACTATATTCCAGCGGATAATCCTTTTGCAGCCAGTGCGAGCTGTAGCGACAGTGGTTGCCCTGAAATCTACGCGTGGGGGCTGCGTAACCCATGGCGCTGGAGTTTCGACCGTGATAACAACGACCTGTGGCTCGGTGATGTCGGACAGGATGGCTGGGAAGAGATCAACCGTGTCGTGCCGGGCGGCAACTATGGCTGGAATATCCGCGAAGGCGCGCACTGTTATAACGGATCGAGCTGTAATAGCAATGGGCTGATTGACCCTGTTGCAGAATATGATCATAGTCAGGGATCATTCTCAGTGACCGGCGGCTACGTCTACCGTGGCACGACAAATCCGGGACTGCAAGGTACCTACCTGTATGGCGACTTTGGCAGTGGAACAATCTGGGGGCTGGATACCAGCCAGCCTAATCCAGCCCCACAAACATTGCTCGATAGCAGCTACAACATCGCCTCATTCGCTGAAGGTAACGACGGTGAACTCTACGTGTTGAACTATGGCACCAGTGGCACCATTTTCCGCATTGCCACCGCCGTCGCTTCTGGAGACCCTTTCCCCGCGCAACTATCCGCAACTGGCTGCGTCGAAGCGGCGAATCCTACGCAGCCAGCCGCAGGCCTAATCCCCTACGATATCAATGCACCATTCTGGAGTGACGGTGCGGTTAAGCAGCGTTACCTTTCATTGCCGGATGCCAACACCATTCATATCGACAGCGCCAACGACTGGGATTTTCCCATTGGCTCAGTATTGCTGAAGAACTTCAGTCTCAATAATACGCTGATCGAGACACGGCTTTTGATGCGCCACTCAGACGGGGCGTGGGGAGGCTACTCTTACGAGTGGGACAATGGTCAAAATGATGCCACACTTGTGCTGGGTGGGAAGACCCGCGTCATCGGCACCCAGAACTGGCTCTACCCCAGCACCAACCAGTGCACTCAGTGCCATACCCAGGTTGGCGGCGGGCCACTCGGACCGGAAACGGCGCAGATGAACCGAAATTTCACCTTTCCGTCCACCGCGCGCACCGCGAACCAGCTGTACACCTATGAACAGATCGGTATGTTCGATATGCTGCTCTCTGACACGCCGGAAAACCTGCCAGCACTGGCAGACCCTGCTGATAGTGGCGCTGACCTGCATGCACGCGCACGCGCGTATCTTCACACCAATTGCGCGCAGTGTCATCAACCGGGTGGACCAACGCCAGCCAGTATCAATCTACTCTACGGCACCGCTGATACGCAGATGAACATCTGTCATGTAATACCGGAGAACGGTGACCTCGGCATCACTAATGCGCGTATAGTGACCCCAGGAGATCCCGCTAAATCAATTCTGCTCGAACGGATGAAACGCCGTGACATTTACGCCATGCCACCCCTTGGCAGCTTTCTAGTGGATAGCGACGGTGCGGCGCTACTGGAAGCATGGATCATCAGCATGAACGGAAGCTGTCCGTAACCTGCTGTCAATGAATTCGATACTGATCCATGCAAACAGAATATCTGTAACGGGCAAAAGCACCTTTCATTTTATACTTCGTTTAATGCTTGAGTCTGCTTCAACAGCGCTTGAACTTTTTGATGCGTTACTGCCTGAGTGGGCGCTCTCTGCTCCCCCGGTAAACAGTGCGGTCACCAGCACAACCGCACCAAAAACGATAATGAGCCTTTCTAAACCACGAAATGTTACTGCGTCCATGCTATAAGGCCCTGCCAATTAACAATGGTGTCTTACTACTAGCGCTCATCACTTTTTTCTTTAAGCAGGTCGCGTATTTCTGTTAGCAGCATTTCTTCCGCTGAAGGTTTGGGCGGTGCCTTTGGCGCTTGAACTTCATTCTTTTTAAGGGTGTTAATGCCCTTAACCACCATGAAAATAGCAAAGGCCACAATAGTAAAATCCATCACCGTTTGTATAAAACTACCATAAGATATCGCTACAGCGGGGATATCACCCGACGCCTCTTTAAGCGTAAACGCTAGACTAGTAAAATCTACGCCACCCAACAGCATGCCGATAGGCGGCATAATGACATCACCCACGAAAGAGGAAACGATTTTTCCAAACGCGGCGCCAATCACAATCCCAACCGCCATATCAACCGCATTGCCTTTTATCGCAAACTCTTTAAATTCAGTCATCATACTCATAACAGTTCCTCCAGATAATGGTACGTCTCAATGTGACTATACCACTAAATTTTTTATTATTTTTCATCACGACAATCACACTTGTTCAGCTAAGGAACGCATATTCACTCCCTGGATCAAAAGGGATAAAAACAACCGAGCGATTAATTCTCAACACTCAAGATGCTATGATCAGCCTCATGCGCTCACCATTTTCACCACTGCACCTGCTAGTCTTCGTCTTTCTAATCGCCTTTATTCTCGCGGTGATCCAGATCGGCGTGATGACGATTGCCTTCGATAAACTCGGCATCTCGCCAGACGCGGCATTACTGTTACTCTTCTGTTCATTAGCAGGCAGTGTAATTAACTTGCCCCTCTTTCAGATCAATGCAGAACACCGCAACAACGAACCACCACCTGCTCTGTTTCGTGGGCTATTGCGTCAACTCAACAGAGAATTTCACGGTAAAACCACCATCGCGATCAATGTGGGAGGCTGCCTGATTCCGCTGGCGTTCAGTTTCTATCTTATTCATCATCACACACTGACGTTGGCACAATTAGGGTTTGCGACGCTGATCGTCAGTGTGGTCTGTTATTTTTTCAGCCGCCCGATTAGCGGTATTGGTATCGGTATGCCGATCTTTATTGCCCCCATCACCGCCGCTTTAATAGCCATATTAATAGGCGGTGAACAGAGCGCGCCCCTCGCTTACATCTGTGGCACACTTGGCGTCATCATCGGCGCCGATATATTACGCATCAAAGACATTCGCGAAATGGGCGTACCGATAGCGTCCATCGGTGGTGCAGGTACCTTTGATGGCATTTTTTTAACCGGCATGGTGGCGGTACTCCTCGCATGATAGATAACCTACGACAATCCATTTTGATCACCGGCTGCTCCAGCGGCATCGGCCTATGTGTCGCTGAAGCACTCCATCGACGCGGCTATCAGGTCTTCGCCACCGCACGCAAGCAGCGTGATGTTGAGCGACTCAAAGGCCTCGGGCTGAAGACATTACAGCTCGACCTCGACGATAGCGCCTCGATTAAACATGCGGTAGATGAGGTACTCAATCAAACGGGCGGACAACTCGACGCACTCTTCAACAACGCCGCCTATGGACAGGCGGGTGCCGTCGAAGACCTCAGCCGCGATGTATTGCGAGCACAATTCGAAACCAATCTGTTCGGCACGCACGAACTGACCCGGCTGATCATCCCGGTGATGCGCGCACAGGGACACGGCCGCATCATTCAAAACAGCTCGGTACTCGGACTCGCCGCACTGCCATTTCGCGGCGCCTACAACGCCAGTAAATTTGCACTGGAGGGACTCACCGATACGTTGCGGCTGGAGTTGAGAAACACCAACATCCACGTTTCACTGATTGAACCCGGACCGATCACCAGCCGTTTCCGCACCAACTCCTCTGAGAAGTTCCAGCAGACCATCGACGCTGAAAATAGTCCGTTCCGTCACGCCTATCAGGGAATGATCACGCGCCTGACCAAACCGGGCCCCGCCGCGCCGTTTACACTGCCCCCCGAAGCGGTGCTCAAAAAGGTGATCCACGCACTGGAAAGCCCTCGTCCGCAGGTCCGCTATTATGTGACCTTTCCAACCTACCTGTTCGCAACGCTGCGGCGTCTGCTGCCTTTCCGCGTGCTCGACGAGGTATTATCCCGCGTATCAGGTAAGGAAAATCGCTAATACGCTTTTCACGCCTATTTCGAGTCTTACTGGAATTCAGGTATAATCAGCGGCCAATTGAATGTAACCAACCGTATTCCAAGCGGTTTTACGAGCTGAGAGCATATGACAAACACCAATAGCTTCAATACCGAAACCACCCTCACCGTCAACGACAAACAGTACCGTTACCATTCACTGTCTGTCCTGCGGGACGCCAATATCGGCGACATCGACCGCCTGCCCTTTTCGCTGCGCATACTGTTAGAAAATTTACTGCGCCAGGAAGATGGAGTGGCTGTTAGTAAAAGCGACATTGAAGCGCTCGTCAACTGGGATGCCAAAGCGACGCCGGACAAAGAGATCTTCTTCATGCCAGCACGGGTTCTGTTGCAGGATTTCACCGGCGTACCGGCCGTGGCCGATCTCGCCGCGATGCGCTCTGCGGTCAAGCGCCTCGGCGGTGACCCACAAAAGATCAACCCGTTTACCCCGGCCGATCTTGTCATCGATCACTCGGTGCAGGTCGACAGTTACGGCAGCAGCGGTTCATTTCTGATCAATGCCCAACATGAGCTGGAACGTAACCGCGAGCGCTACAAGTTTCTGCGTTGGGGCCAGAACGCGCTGAACAACTTCCGCGTTGTACCACCGGATAACGGCATCGTCCATCAGATCAACCTCGAACATCTGGCATCGGTCGCGATGACCGCCGAGCGCGACGGGGCGACATGGGTCTATCCTGATACATTAATCGGTACTGATTCGCACAGCACCATGATTAACGGCCTCGGCGTACTCGGCTGGGGCGTTGGCGGTATCGAAGCGGAAGCGGCCCTGCTAGGCCAGCCCTGCTCACTGCTGATTCCACAGGTGGTCGGCTTCTATCTTGAAGGTACGCCCTCAGCGGGCGTCACTGCGACCGATATCGTGCTCACCATCACCCAGACACTGCGCGCGCACGGCGTTGTGGGTAAATTCGTTGAATTCTATGGCCCGGGGCTGGCCCATTTGTCACTGGCAGATCGCGCCACCATCGCCAACATGGCGCCTGAATACGGTGCCACCTGCGGCCTCTTTCCAGTCGATGAAATCACCACCGAATACTTGACCCTCTCCGGCCGTGGCGACAACGTCGCGCTTGTTGAAGCCTATTACAAAGCGCAGGGGCTATGGTACACACCAGAGCAGACCACCCCTGATTATTCTGCGGTACTTGAGTTTGACCTTGGCAGTGTTGAAGCGTGTCTTGCTGGCCCAAGTCGGCCACAGGATCGCGTCGTGCTCAGCGAAGTGCGGCTCTCTTTCCGTAAAGCACTGATCAAACAGCTGCAACAGAAGGATAACAACATCGAGCAGGACGCCATCGACGACTGGCTCGGTGAAGGCGGCCAACCGATGATGACCGCACCAGAACTCGCGCAGATAGACGCAAATGAAACACTGGATGAATTTGAAAAAAGCGTACCGGTACGCCAGCAAGATGGCGTCGCGTATAACCTCTGCCACGGTTCAGTGGTGATCGCATCGATCACGAGCTGTACCAACACCTCAAATCCATCAGTGATGATGGCCGCCGGTCTGCTGGCACGTAATGCGATTCAGCGCGGCCTGCACAGTAAGCCATGGGTCAAGACCAGTCTCGCCCCGGGTTCAAGAGTGGTGACCGACTATCTGAAAGATGCGGGCCTGATGCCCTATCTGGAAGGGCTTAACTTTCACCTTGTGGGCTATGGCTGCGCCACCTGTATTGGTAACAGTGGGCCACTGCCACAACACATCACCGAAGCGGTCAAAACGGGTGATCTTTCAGTGGGCGCAGTGCTCTCTGGTAATCGCAATTTTGAAGGCCGCGTCAATGCACATGTGCGCGCCAACTACCTCGCCTCGCCGCCACTGGTGGTCGCCTATGCACTAGCCGGTAATCTCAACCTCGATCTCACGCGTGACCCGCTGGGGATTGACCCCAACGGCGATTATGTCTATCTCAAAGATATCTGGCCAACACAGGAAGAGATCGCGGCAGTGGTTAACGAATACGTCGGGGCAGCACAGTTCGATCGCAGCTATGCCGACATCTTCAAAGGGGATAAAGAGTGGAATTCACTTGATGTACCTGATGGCGATCTCTTTCAGTGGCAGGACGATTCAACCTACATTAAAGAACCGCCTTTTTTTGCGGACCTGACACCGACGCCAGCCCCGGTCAGTGATATCAGCGGTGCGCGCGTGTTGGCAATGCTGGGGGATTCGGTCACCACCGATCACATCTCACCCGCTGGTTCTATCGCTGAAAACAGCCCTGCGGCCAACTATCTGGTTGAACAGGGTGTTACCTCGAAAGACTTCAACTCTTACGGCTCACGCCGCGGTAACCACGAAGTGATGATGCGCGGCACCTTCGCCAACATCCGTCTGCGCAACTTGCTCGCACCGGGCACCGAAGGGGGTGCCACCCGTCACCTGCCGGATGGTGCAGCGATGTCGATCTACGACGCCTCTGCTCAATATCAGTCAGAGGGCACGCAGTTAATCGTGCTGGCAGGTAAAGAGTACGGCACCGGTTCATCACGTGACTGGGCGGCCAAAGGGCCGAAGTTACTCGGCATCAATGCGGTCATTGCAGAGAGCTTCGAACGCATTCACCGCTCAAATCTGCTCGGCATGGGCATCCTGCCATTACAGTATAAAGCGGGTGAAAGCGCAACAAGTCTGGGGCTGACGGGTGAAGAGAGCTTCGCCATCGGCGGCCTCAATGCGTTGACACCGGGGCAGGCGGTGAATGTGATCGCCACCGCGGCAGATGGCACAAGCAAGACCTTTGAGGTGCTCACACGTATCGACACTGCGAATGAAGTTGAATATTTCCG
>CALZIG010000073.1 GCA_945787585.1 uncultured Gammaproteobacteria bacterium
TCTAAAAAAACAGGATGTTGATGATGAGGATTAGAATAGACTTATTAGTGTGCCGTGTTAGATGAATGCACTTGAATCGAGGTCGATAGCGTGCCCGTACTGCGGTGAGTCAATTGAGGTGCTGGTTGATTGTTCAGTGCTGCAGCAAAATTACATTGAAGACTGTGAGGTTTGTTGTCGACCCATCAACTTTGATGTGTCGTTAGATGGCGAGGGTGACTTAACTGTGATCGTTTCGCACGAAAATGATTAGCCACTGTTAAGTCGTTTCAATCGTTACCTCAATTGCGCCGTTTGCCAGCATACGATACGCACGTATCTCCAGTACGCCTTTGGTATTGAGTGAGATGATCAGACTCAGCGCCTCTGGGTAACTAAACTCATTGATGTCTTGTTGTGACGGTGCGGCAGGTGAGGTTGGGTGCGAGTGGTAGATTGCAAAGATCTCTTCACCCTGTTCACGCATCTTTCTGATGGTATCAATCTGTGCCCGTGGCTCCATCTCAAAACGGTTGGTTACAGGTGTAGCGATATTGGTGACCGGGTATGTTTTAACCGGTACTCCATTACGACTGGCAATAAAACCACAGACCTCTTCTCCTTCGCGGCTTTGTGAGTGGGTCATCAGTTGGTTGATCAGTGTGCGGGGGAGTTTGATCTGTTCGGTGATGTTTTTAGGTATAGTCATTATGTTATTTAATTGTGGAGGGGGATTGCCCCGAGACAACGCGCGGTTGTCCACTGAGATCGCGATGGGCGGTGACATTGTGATAGCCGTGTTGTGAAAAGAGTTGTGTGACATCGATGGATTGATCATAGCCATGTTCGATCAGCAGCCAGCCATTGGCGACCAGGCGCGCGCGGCTATCGGCAATAATCCTGCGAATATCATCCAGACCATTATCGGTCGCGACCAACGCGCTGCGGGGTTCGAACGGTAGGTCCCCTTGATCGAGATGCGCATCATCTTCACGGATATACGGCGGGTTAGAAACGATCATCTGAAAGGTTTGCTCAGACAATGGGTCGAGCCAGTCGCCGCAGCATAGTGTGACATTATTAAGCGCATGACGGGCGCGGTTGCGTGCCGCAACGGCGAGCGCGTCCGCAGAAGCATCGACCGCACAAACATGGCTGCAAGGCCGCTCGCTAGCGAGTGCTAATGCAATGGCGCCGCTGCCGGTGCCGAGATCTGCAATATTGCATGGCGCATCCTGCGGGATAAGTTCAAGCGCGAGTTCTATCAGTAGCTCAGTTTCGGGGCGCGGAATCAGTGTGTCGGGTGTCACCTCAAGTGGCAGCGACCAGAACTCACGTTCACCCGTGATATAGGCGGAGGGCTCGCCTTGTAGGCGCCGTTCGACCAGCGCATTGAAACGGGTGAGCTGTGTCGCAGTCAGTTCACGCTCGGGCCAGGTGTATAGCCAGGTGCGCGTTTTTTCCAATGTATAAGCGAGTAATATTTCGCTCTCAAGCATTGCAGCATCATGACGAGCGGCCAGCGTGGTGGCGGCCGTATTGAGTGCGTTGCAAATGGTAGTCATAACGAGGCGAATAGTCAGGGCACACTGTGGTAACGGTTTATTCCGATAACGCCGCCAGCAGTTCTGCCTGATACTCATTGATCAATGGATTGATCACCTGCTCCAGATTACCTGCCATGATTTCATCCAGTTTGTAGAGCGTCAGGTTGATGCGATGATCGGTCATGCGGCCCTGTGGAAAATTATAGGTGCGGATTCGTTCCGAACGATCGCCGCTGCCGACCAGTGACTTGCGCGCTTCAGCAGTCTCTGCCGCCTGCTTCTCCTGCGCGCCTGCCATCAGCTTTGCCTGCAGTAGCGACATCGCCCGCGCACGGTTTTTATGTTGTGAACGCTCGTCCTGGCATTCGATGATGATGCCTGATGGAATATGGGCGATACGAATCGCAGAGTCGGTTTTATTGACGTGCTGCCCGCCCGCACCGGAGGCACGGAAGGTGTCAATCTTGAGGTCACTGGGGTTGATCTCGGTCTGTTCGATCTCATCGGGCTCAGGGAGCACGGCGACGGTGCAGGCCGAGGTGTGGATACGCCCCTGTGATTCCGTTGCCGGCACGCGCTGTACACGGTGTGCGCCGGACTCAAATTTTAGCTTTGAATAGACACCCTTGCCAGTGATGCGGGCGATGACCTCTTTATAGCCGCCGTGTTCGCCAGCATTGGCACTGATGACTTCAATCTGCCAGCGATTCATCTCAGCATAGTATGAGTACATACGGAACAGGTCGCCCGCAAAGATGGCGGCTTCATCGCCACCGGTGCCAGCGCGAATCTCAAGAAAGATATTGGCATTATCGTGGGGGTCGACCGGCAGTAGTAGCGTCTGTATTTCGCTTTCAATTTCGACCAGTTGTGCGCGTGATGCCCTGATCTCATCTTCGGCCATGGCGCGCATTTCAGCGTCGTCATCCTGCGTCATTTCTTGTGCTGCCGCGACGTCATTCTGCGCAGACTGATAGCGATGAAAGCAGTTAACAATCGGCGTGATCTGTGAGTACTCCATCGACAGTTCGCGAAAGCGGTTCTGATTATTAATGGTATCGGGATCTGCCAGCAGTGCTTCGAGCTCCTGCATGCGGTCAGAGATCGACTCCAGTTTGAGCACTATTGAGGGTTTCACGTATTAACTATCCGGGTTGTCGAGGTCAAGCAGTTCACGTGCCGCATCAAGCAGGTCGACGCGGCCATTGAAACCGGCCTGTTTCATCTGTGCGCTGGGGGTGTGGGCGATTTTGTTGGTGAGGCTGCGGGCCAGTTGGGCCAGCACTTTTTCAGGGTCGTTGCCCTGTGCCAGCATCCGTCTGGCCTTGTCGAGTTCTGCTTCGCGTATCACATCAATCTTACTACGATAGCTGCGAATGGTGGATACCGCATCGAGCGAGCGCAGCCAGCCCATAAAATGGGTGACCTGCGTGTCGATGATCTCTTCGGCCTGCAATGCCGCTTCCTGGCGTGAACGTAGTCCTTCGTCGATGATCTCCTGGAGGTCGTCAACGGTATAAAGGTAGATGTCATCCAGCTCACCGACTTCTTCTTCGATGTCACGTGGCACGGCGATATCGACCATCAGGATCGGTTGATGTTTGCGCGCCTTGATAGCACGCTCTACCGCACCTTTGCCAAGAATCGGCAGCTGGCTGGCGGTCGATGAGATCACAATGTCGGCCTCAGCCAGATGTGCCGGGATCTCGCTGAGTGTAATCGCGTAACCCTCCAGCTCTTTGACCAGCGCCTCTGCCCTGGCGAGGGTGCGGTTGGCGATGATGAGTCGTTTGATGCCGCTCTCTTTGAGGTGGCGTGCCGCGAGTTCGATGGTTTCACCTGCGCCGATCAGCAGCGCAGTGTGTTGGCTGAGGTCGCTGAAGATCTGTTTCGCGAGACTGACCGCAGAGAAGGCAACGGATACCGGGCTGGCACCAATCGCCGTGTCGGTACGCACCTGCTTCGCGACTGAAAAAGTATACTCAAATAGTTTGCTGAGCTGAGTGCCGACGGTACCGGCCTCTCTCGCGGTGGAATAGGCGTCTTTGAGTTGCCCTAAAATCTGTGGCTCACCGAGCACCAGCGAATCGAGACCGCTAGCGACGCGTAACATATGGCGTACCGCCATCTGCTCCGGGTGAATGTACATATAAGGGTTGAGTTCGTTTTCAGAAAATTGATGGTGCTGGCGCAACCATTCGATAATAATCGCGCTGTCTGCAACATCGACACAGCAGAGCATCTCTGTGCGATTGCAGGTAGAGAGGATCGCCGCTTCGCTGATGTTCGTCTGAGACGCCAGATTGCGCAGCGTCTCCGGCAGCTGGTCAGGCGCGAACGCTACCCGTTCACGTATCTGAACAGGGGCGGTTTTATGATTGAGTCCGACGGCAAGAAGTGCCATGTTTACCTAACTGTTGCTGCAAAAAAAATTAAACCACCCGATATATGTGGTGGGAGGTTAATATTAACCTGTTACGCTATGAATGTTGACCGATTTTATGGAAAAATGGCATAGCTGTCCCCATTAATTATTCGTATGGTATGTAAATTGTATGATTTTTGGTGAAAATTTATCTCAAGCGGGGCGAAAGGAATGATTTTGTCGGTTAAAAATATCTGCGTAACGCTGTCTTCAATTGCCCTTCTGGGGCTGTTGACAGGCTGTGCCATGACCTCGAAGCAGGCCGCTTCACAGTCGGCACTGGTGAGTGATGATGCGGTGAATGCAGCCGAAGCCCCCACAGAAGCAGAATACAATGTGACATTGCCGTCAGTGCCGATGACCCCCGATATCCTATATAAGTTGTTGGTTGCGGAGACGGCGTTGCAGCGTGGTCACTATGCGGTGGGGTTGACGCACTACTATCGTCTCGCACAGACAACGCGTGATCCGCGTCTGGCGGCCAAAGCGACCCGCATCGCAGTGTTTGTGCGTGACTCGCAGAGCGCGCTGCAAGCGGCCACGCTCTGGGTCGAGATCGATCCGGCCAACCTCGCGGCACGACAGGCGATCGCGGCGGCCTATATCCGCAGTGGCAAACCTGATGCGGCGCTTGAGCATCTGGAATATGTGCTGGCGCAAGAGCGTGATGACGATGAACGTGGCTTTATGCTGGTGGCCTCACTGCTGAGTCGTGAGCAGGATCTGCAGGCGGCGCTGTCGGTAATGGAGCGGCTAGTCGATGCACATCAGGAAAATTATGCGGCGTGGCACGCCTATGCACACCTCGCACTGCGCGCCAATATGCTCGATAAGGCCGATGCCGGGGTTAAGCGTAGTCTCCATCTGGCGCCGGAAAACCCCAGCGCAATTATGTTGCAGACCCGTATTATGCAGCTCAAAGGGGATAAGAGTGCGGCAACAGAATTTCTCGGTCAGAAAGTGCATGCCTTGCCTGATGAGACGTTGCTGCGTCTCACCTATGCCCGTCAACTGGTTGACTCGCGTGATTACGAAGAGGCCTTTGCCGAGTATAAAATTGTCATAAAGCAGACGCCGGGTGATGTCGATGTGCTGTTCGCGCTGGGGCTGCTGGCGTTGCAACTGGATGACCAGGATAGTGCCTATGACTATCTCAGTCAGGCGCGGGATACCGGGCTGCGCAATGATGACGCCTATTTTTATCTGGGACAGCTGGAAGAGCTGCGTGAAAACCCCGCAGCGGCGATGGAGCAGTACAGTTTTGTGGTACGTGGCGATAATCTGATAGAGGCGCGCGTGCGTCAGGCGGTGATGACAGCGGAATTGGGTGAGGTTGAGCGGGCGCGAGACTATCTCCATTCGATGCAGCTCAACGTCCCGGCAGAACGACAGCGCGTTTTTTTAGTGGAAGGGGATATCTTGCGCAATGCAGAACGTCATCAAGATGCACTGGCGCTCTTTAATCACGCCTTATTGGAGATGCCGGAGAGTATGCCGCTGCGCTATGCGCGTGCCATGGTCGCCGAGCGGCTGGATATGCTCGATCTTGCGGAGCAGGATCTGGTCTCAATCATTGTGCGCGATGCGGACAATGTCGATGCGCTCAACGCCCTGGGTTACACCCTCGCCGATCGCACCGACCGCTATCAGGAGGCGCATGCCTATATCAAGCGGGCATTGGAATTGCGTCCCGATGACAACGCCATTCTTGACAGTATGGGGTGGGTACTCTACCGTCTGGGTAAATATAATGAAGCGATAAAGACACTGCGCAGATCGCTGGAGATCGGTCATGACTCCGAAGTGGCGGCGCACCTCGGTGAGGTGTTATGGGTCAATGGTGAGCACGAGGATGCGCGTGAGATATGGCGTCAGGCGCTGGAGGTTTCGCCGGGCGATAAGCGCCTGCTGAAAGTGATGGAACGTTTTATCAAACAGTAGCGTTTAGTGGTTGCCGCTGGACGACAGCGGGAATACTATTGTTCAATTCAAACGGGCCATCCTTCTTCTATCTATGATGTGTTGTCATTCAATTCGGTTGCGCTGGGTTAACCGTCGCGCCCGCGTCTTGCCTGTTCTCTTGTCGCTCATGTTGCTTGCCGGCTGTGCCGTGCGTCCTCCCGCACCTGCCTTAGATGACGTCGTATTGGAGCAGATGTGGGCGTCGCATCGTGCGCAGTTAAGCGCGCTGGATGGCTGGGAGATGGGCGGTCGTATCGCAGTAAAGAATAGTGCAGAGTCATGGAGTGCCAGCCTGCGCTGGCAGCAGCAGGCCGAGTCGTTTGACCTCAGTTTTTCTTCGATGTTGGGGCAGCGCATCGCGCAACTAAAAGGCGATGGCTTCAGCGCGTCACTCTATCTGCCCGATGATCAGGTGCGCACGGCGGCAGATATTTCGGCCCTGCTCGATGTTGAGCTGGGCTGGCATGTGCCGATGGAGGGGCTGCGGTACTGGGTGGTGGGGCTCCCCATGCCGGGTGTCGAACTGCGCAAAAAGTTGGACGCGTCGGGGCGACTCCAGCGGTTAACCCAGGCGGGCTGGCAGATTGAGTATCAGCATTATAGGAATGACGGGTCATTAGACATGCCTAAAAAGATCGTGCTAACACGTGAAGACTTGCGGGTGCGGCTTGTCATCGATCACTGGTCGGTGGCCACGGCAGCGGGTACAGGGCAGGCTGTCGTGAGTCAGGGGCTGGAGCGCTAATCATGAAAACCGTTCCCGAACGCTGGCCTGCCCCGGCCAAGCTGAATCTTTTTTTACATATCACCGGTCGTCGCGCCGATGGCTACCATCAGTTGCAGACGATATTTCAATTTCTCGATTATGGCGATGAACTTGTCTTTACGCTGCGTGATGATAGCGAAATCCGGCGGGTGACCGAGCTGCCCGGTGTGCCCGCGCAGCAGGATCTGGTGGTGCGGGCCGCGCAACTATTGCAGCAGCATAGCGGCGCTCCGTTGGGGGTCGATATCGAGGTCGAAAAACGGTTGCCGATGGGCGGCGGGCTGGGTGGTGGCAGTTCAAATGCGGCGACCACGCTGGTTGCGCTCAATGCGTTGTGTGAGCTGGGCTACTCTATTGATGAACTGGCGGCGCTGGGCCTACAGCTGGGGGCCGATGTGCCGGTGTTTATCCGTGGTACGGCGGCGTGGGCCGAGGGGGTGGGCGAGCTACTGACCCCCTTAAATGGAACGCAGGCGCCTGCAGAGCCGTGGTATCTGGTGATCGCACCCGACTGCCAGGTGTCGACAGTTGAGATTTTTAATGCGCCAGATTTGACACGCGATTGTCATCCCATCACAATATCGCACTTTCTTGCTGGGCAGGGCACCAATGTGTGCGAGGCAGTCGTTAAAAAAGGCTTTCCACCAGTAGCTAAGGCGCTGGATTTCCTGTTAAAATATGCGCCCGCACGGATGAGTGGTACTGGTGCCTGTGTGTTTGCGCCATTTACCGATCAGGCGGCAGCGCAGCAAGTGCTGGAGAAGCTCCCGCATGAGTGGCGGGGCTTTGTAGCAAAAGGGATGAATCGCTCCCCGCTTTTTATGATGGATTAGCATGGATGAGTGGGTGGTAGCGGCAAGTAGGTTGAAGTGAAGTGTTTACGGCCTGTAGTCAGGCCATTAATGGGGCGTCGCCAAGAGGCTAGGCACTAGGTTTTGATCCTAGCATACCCAGGTTCGAATCCTGGCGCCCCAGCCATCTTTTTTAAGTGTCGTGATGGTGGTGTTTGTCAGTCGCGCACTTAATAACCAATAGGTAAGTAACTTGGGTTATTCCAGATCACGTTTCGGTTTGCTCGGTAGATCAGGCGGCTATGATGCGTCTGATGGCCAGATGATGGTCTTCAGTGGCAATGCCCATCCGCAGCTGGCGCAGTCGATTGCACGCTACCTGAATCTGCCACTAGGTAAGGCGAATGTAAACCGCTTTAGCGATGGTGAAGTGGCGGTCGAGGTGATGGAGAATGTCCGTGGTAAGGATGTATTCATTGTGCAGCCCACTTGCGCGCCGACCAATGATAATCTGATGGAACTGCTGGTGATGGTGGATGCGATTCGACGTTCATCGGCAGACCGGATCACCGCGGTGATCCCCTATTTTGGCTATTCACGACAGGATCGACGGCCACGTTCAGCGCGTGTCCCGATCAGTGCGCGGGTCATTGCAGATATGATTACCTCAGTTGGGGTCGACCGCCTGTTAACAGTCGACCTGCATGCGGATCAGATTCAGGGGTTTTTCACCATGCCGGTGGATAATGTCTATGCCTCGCCGGTGTTGTTGAGTGATATCTGGCGGCAGAAGTATCCCGACATGATGGTGGTGTCACCCGATGTCGGGGGTGTGGTACGTGCACGGGCGCTGGCGAAGCGGCTGGATGGCGCGGACCTGGCGATCGTTGATAAGCGACGTTCCCGCCCGAATGAAGCGAAGGTGATGAATATCATCGGTGATGTGACTGATCGCACCTGTATTCTGGTCGATGATATGGTCGATACCGCAGGAACGCTGTGTGAGGCGGCGCGCGTATTGAAAGAACATGGTGCCTCTAAAGTGGTGGCGTATTCGACTCACCCGATCCTGTCCGGGGTGGCGGTAGATCGCATCACGACATCAGATCTGGATGAGCTGGTGGTGACTGACACCATTCCGCTGCAACAGAATGCGCGTGAATGTGCTCGTATTCGTCAGTTGAGCGTTGCCGATATGCTGGCCGAAACGATGCGTCGTATCAGTGGCGAAGAGTCGGTCAGTTCCATGTATATGGACTAACCTGCGCGTAGCAACCGCAGCAGGCATGAGTTTTTTTGTGGTCAGTGATAGCGAGGCTATCGCTGACTTTTTTGTAGTAACACCAAACCAGGTCGCGGGGGCGGTGTACGGACAACCAAATGGTGTCTGTTAATTTTGGAGAAATAAAATGGCTTCAAGTTTTGAGCTGAATGCAAATATCCGTCAGGACATGGGGAAGGGTGCGAGCCGCCGCCTGCGTCGTGACAACAA
>CALZIG010000074.1 GCA_945787585.1 uncultured Gammaproteobacteria bacterium
CTGTTGCCGAGCGCGCTTGTCGTGATGCAATGAAAATTGGCAAGCACTCAGTGCTAAAAAAACCGGATGATTACGTCAACTACTCTCAGGCGTTAATTACCAATAATAAAAGCAAAGAAGCGCTGCGCGTTGCGGGTAATATAAAACTCGTCTTCAAAGATAACGATGAAGCACAATTACAGGCCGAGATCTGTAAGAGCACTATCTTTCAGGCGCAGGGCGATGATACCAAAGCGCAAGCAGCAATGGACACTGCGCTTGCGCTCTATCAATCCAACAGCGCGCTTACCTCAAGCAACGCTGGCATCGCATTGGCTAAAAACTGCCTGAAATATGGTAGAGAAGAAGAGGCGGATGCCATTATTAAAGATATCGCTAAAAATAATCACGAAAATAAAGCGGTACTGGACGAAATCAATCAGGCTTATGAAGCGGCGGGATTAGCCAATAAAGCAGGAGAGAAAATCGCTGAAGCGATCCATGAAATTGCGGAGATCAATAACGAAGGCGTCAAACTAATCAACGAAGGCAAGATTGCTGAATCGATCGAGCTTTTCAAAAAAGCAGCCAAAGCGTTGCCGCAAAACCATGTCATCAGTCTCAATACTGCACAGTCCTATATTTTGCTGATGAAAAAAGAGGGTGCCAGCAGGAAAAATATTAACAACGCGATGTTATATTTAAATGCTGTCAGAGATGTCGATGCTGCCAGTGAAAAATATCATAAATTAATGAAAAACTGTCGTGAGATTGCTCAACAAGCCGGCTTATAAATCCACTCATGAATTCCAATAACACCCCCCCCCAACTGGATTTCTCAACCATCATCGCCAGCTCGGTGCATGATATGAAAAACTCGCTACAGCTACTGCTCGGCACACTGGATGAGATTATTGATGAACGCCCCGGCGATGCTCAATCTGATGCAAAGATATTGCGCGCACAGGCCGAAGGTCGGCGTATCAATGACCAGCTGATTCAGCTCTTGACCCTCTACAAAGCCGGCAATACCGACCATAGACTACAGTCTCATGAACATAATGTTGATGAATTCCTCCAGGAACTCTATTTTGAAAATCAGGCTGTGCTTGCTCAACGCAGCATCGAACTCAGTGTCGAATGTGATGAAGCATTGCAGTGGTTTTTTGATCGTGAGCTGCTGAAAGGTGTGATTAATAACTTAATCACCAATGCGCAGCAATATACTCATAACAAAATCCGCCTCAATGCAGTTATTGATGAAAAGCGGCTACGCCTATCGGTCAACGATAACGGCCCAGGCTATCCTGAGACGATGTTAAGGTGCTACAGCGCTGAAGATGAACTCGCCCCCGGCGACAGCAGTTCTGCAACTGGAGGCACCGGACTCGGGCTTTTCTTCTCCGCAACAATCGCTCACATGCATAAAAATCGCACACAATCTGGTTATCTACAGACCAGTAATGACGGAATTGATGGTGGCGCACGCTGCACTATTGCACTTCCCTGATCAGTCTCGATAAGTAGAGACGATTCGAAGGGCAAGCACAGGTGTTATAATCACACACCAACATCATTTCGAGCAGCAGTTTACCCGCGTATGAGCACGTCCCCAACCGTCACAGAGCATGCCATCGACCATTGCATGGTAGGCGACCGTCGCCGTTTGCGTCAGAGACTTCACCGACTAAACGACAGCGCTGATGAAGCGGCGCTGCAAAATCTTGCTGAGCAAATCAAGGCGTCGAGACAGCAATGCGAACAGCGACGTAATAATCTTCCGCTGCCGCACTATCCCGAAGAATTGCCCGTCAGTGAACGACGCGCCGAGATTGCGGCGGCCATCAAGCAGTATCAGGTGATCATCGTTGCGGGCGAGACCGGTTCGGGCAAGACCACCCAGTTACCCAAGATCTGCCTCGAAGTGGGACGTGGCATTACCGGCATGATTGGGCATACACAGCCACGCCGCATCGCGGCGCGCAGTGTTGCGACCCGTATCGCAGAAGAGCTGAAGTCTGAGGTCGGCCATACCGTCGGTTACAAGGTGCGCTTCAGTGACCGCATTCGACCCGAGAGTTATATCAAGCTGATGACCGACGGTATCCTGCTGGCGGAGAGCCAGAAGGATCGCTTCCTCAATCAATACGATACGCTTATCATCGACGAAGCACATGAGCGTAGTCTCAACATCGATTTCCTGTTGGGTTATCTAAAACAGCTGCTGCCTAAACGCCCTGATCTAAAACTGATCATCACCTCTGCCACCATTGATACCTCTCGATTTTCAGCGCATTTCAATGATGCACCAGTGATTGAGGTCAGCGGGCGTAACTATCCCGTCGAGACCCGTTACCGGCCGCTGCAAAACGATGCTGACGATGAACAGGATCGTGACATCATGCAGGGGATTCGCGATGCAGTCGATGAGCTGGCTCACGAATCGCTCGGTGACATATTGATCTTTCTGCCCGGTGAGCGTGAAATTCGCGAAACTGCCGAGAGCCTGCGCAAACACCATCCACCGCACACCGAAATATTGCCGCTGTACGCACGACTCTCGGCCAGTGATCAGAACCGCATTTTCCAGCCACATAAAGGGCGACGCATTGTACTGGCCACCAATGTGGCCGAGACTTCACTCACGGTACCAGGGATTCGTTATGTGATCGATCCCGGCGTGGCACGCATCAGCCGCTATAGTCATCGCACCAAAGTGCAACGGCTACCGATCGAAAAGGTCTCACAGGCATCGGCTAATCAACGTGCCGGACGCTGTGGTCGTGTTGCACCCGGCATCTGCATTCGACTCTATAGCGAAGAAGACTTTACCTGCCGTGCTGAATTCAGTGAACCAGAGATCCGACGCAGCAATCTTGCATCGGTAATTTTACAGATGAAGGCATTGCGCCTCGGCGATATCGAGCACTTCCCATTTGTTGAGGCACCCGAACCAAAGATGATCAGCGATGGCTACAAGCTGCTCGAAGAGCTCGGCGCGATTGACACTAAAAAGCAGCTGACCAAAATCGGCCAGCAACTGGCACGACTGCCGGTCGACCCCAAGGTCGGGCGCATGGTGCTAGCGGCCCATCATCTCGGTAGTTTGGCTGAGGTGTTAGTGATCGCCAGTGCACTGAGCGTGCAGGAACCGCGCGAGCGACCACACGAAAAACAACAGGCCGCTGATGAGAGGCATAAGGCCTTTGCCGATGAACGCTCTGATTTTCTCGCCTACCTGAAACTGTGGCGTGAATACCATCGCCAGGCAGATAGAGTGAGCAACAATAAACTCCGCAAATGGTGTCGCGATCACTTCATCTCATATCTGCGCATGCGTGAGTGGCATGATACTCATGTACAACTAAAAAGTCTGGTGCGCGAACTCGGCTGGAAACTCAATGATTCGCCGCTGCTTCGTTGCAACAATGATGAGGCCGCTGAAGTCGGCACGACTGCCTATGCCAACATCCATCAAGCGCTGCTAACAGGGCTACTCGGTAACATCGCCTTCAAAAGTGAAAAGCAGGAGTATACCGGTGCACGTGGCATCAAGCTGCATCTCTTCCCCGGCTCGGTACTTTTTAAAAAACAACCCAAATGGGTGATTGCCGCCGAACTGGTTGAGACGACACGCCTGTATGCACGTAGCTGTGCGCGAATCGAACCGGAATGGATAGAGCAGGTAGCGGGTGAGCTGTGTAAACGGACTGTCTTCGAACCACACTGGGAGAAACGACCCGCAGCAGTGATGGCTTATGAACGATTGACCCTGTACGGCCTGATCATAAACCCAGGACGCAAGATCCATTACGGCAAGATAAACCCTGTCGAGGCACGTGAACTCTTTATTCGCGGTGCGCTGGTCGAAAAAGAATTCAATACCCCCGCCCCTTTTTTCAAACACACTATTGAACTGATCGATGAAATTGAATCGCTGGAAGCCAAGTCACGCCGACGTGATGTGCTGGTCGACGATGAAGTGCTCTACGCTTTTTATGATCAACGCCTGCCACAGGATATCTATGATGGCCGCCGTTTTGAGTCGTGGCGTAAACAGGCAGAGAAAAAAGCACCAGAACTGCTCTTTCTAATGCGCGATGATTTGATGCAACACGCTGCTGATTCAGTGACAGATGCACAGTTCCCGGGCACGCTGAATGTTGCCGGCATAGAACTGATGCTGAGCTATCATTTTGAACCCACCCATCCACAGGATGGTGTCACGGTGACAGTACCACTACCCGCATTGAACTTGTTAAGTCCGCAACGTTTTGAATGGCTGGTGCCAGGGTTGCTACAGGAAAAGATTCGCCAACTATTAAAGTCACTGCCCAAGAGCCTGCGTCGTAACTTTGTACCGATGCCAAACTATGCCGATGCCTGCATGCGGGCACTTTCTCCCGCTGATGAACCGCTGCTACCTGCACTACAACAACAATTACTCCGTATGACTGGCGTCAAGCTAACGTTGGAGGATTGGCAATTAGAAAAACTACCGCCACACATGCTGTTTAATTTTAATGTCATCGATGATCAGGGGAAATCGATTGCGATGGGTAGAGATCTATTAAAGCTACAACAGCAGTTAAAAGACAAAGCACAGCAGAGCTTTGCTGCTGTTCCTTCATGGGAGGGGGAACGCCAGGGGATTACTACCTGGGATTTTGGCGAGCTACCAGTAGATGTTGAATTCGAACACAACGGTGTGCAGATGCGCGGTTACCCAGCACTCATCGATCAACATGACTCTATCGCTATCGAACTACGTGACAATGCCCAACAGGCCAACGATGAAACACGAATCGCATTACGACGCATGGTCGGTTTTGCACTGCCTGATAAACTCAAATATCTCTCACGACAGCTACCCCATCAGAAAGAGATTAGCCTCTATTATGCACCGGTAGGTCGTTGCGATGAACTGCAACAGGATCTCATCAACACGATCATCGACCGGGCATTTTTTTGTGGTGAATTACCCCGCACCGCTGCCGCCTTTGATGAATGTATTCAACGCGGCATACAGAACATACTACTTATCAGTGAAGAGATCTGCCGTCTGGTACTGGAGACGCTGACACAACACCACCTGCTCAATAAAAAACTCAGGGGTTCGTTGTCTCCGGCATGGTTGCACGCGGCAGGTGATATAAAA
>CALZIG010000075.1 GCA_945787585.1 uncultured Gammaproteobacteria bacterium
CGCCCTTTTGCCGCTTATATTCATGATACATCACTGCTTGTAATGCCTATGGTGTTTCCGTATTGACAATACTACTGGTCGCGGCATCTTCGAAATCAACAATTTCGCCTGATTCCAAATTCCAACGCTCACCCGGTTTTACTTTCACAACTTTATGCTTGCCAGACACAGTAAGTGTGACTCGGTTCTCGTGATCAGGGCCCCTATAGATTTTTATTCCTTCAGGTCCTTTGCGCCCCTCAACCGATTTGCCATTTATCCAGATTTGGCTATCGCCATTACTGCGCGTCACGATGCCGTTATACACCATCGTCTTCGGTTTTTTTTCCGTCGTACTTTGCGCGGTGATATCCAGTGGCGGCAGGTTCTCAAGGCGTAGCTTGTCCAGCACTTGCCGTTCCGCTGGCGTGGTGAATAAACGTCCCAATTCTGCGGCCTGCAATGGCTGAGCATAAAAGGGAGTCAACGCGGTTATAGCCGTTACCAGCAATAGTGGCGCCAGCAGCCGTTCTAACGACAGTCCCTTTACAGGCATATTCACACCCCCTCTCCGGGAGTTTGCTCAATTGGGCTCAGGGTCAACCATTTCAGATCGCAGTTGACGTTTAAATTGTGTCGTCCCGGATAAAAGCGAAACTTTATCTCAGCACGCTTCATTTCACAGCGTTCCACCAGAAACCGCCCCACCACCTTGCGTTCCAGCCGGTCAAGCAGTGTGAGCATATCCTGCTCATGCAACAGATTCATTTCGATCTTGAGCTGACTCTCGTTGATCCGAATATTTTCGTCCGTCTCAGTGAGGACTTCACTGCTTACCCTTTGAGGACCCACCTCATATTTGACGTTCGATAGTTTCATCGCGCCGATTACGGCATGCAAACTATCCACCCAGCCGACACGCTGTTCCGCAACAAAAATACCCGCTGTCTCCAGCGCTTCAAAGCGTCCGCGATAGTGTTCTAAAAATCGCATGTCATCCTTGGCTTCTTTGTAGTGTTCCAGAGCCTCCTGATATTTTGCCTGCTCAATATCATATCCACCCTGTATATCAGTGTGGTGGCGATAACTGAAATAGACCATCAGTATCGTCGCGAGTGCTGCGACCAGAATGACGATCAGCGTCGGTGCCAGATAATGCCAGTCGAGTTTAGGTTTCATCACGATTCACCCGCATCACAGCCTTAACCTCAAAAAATGCGGTAGGGTTATCGAGTCCCAGGCCTGACTCTCCCTGAAGGGTTGAAGTGGGATCGATATCCAGCGGTAGTGATACCACTTCAACTTTTAACAGATTCTTGTTCTGCTTCAGATCGTTGGTAAATCTTTCAATTTTGTCAAAAGCAGACTGATATTTCTTGATCTGTGGTTCAAGGCGCGCCTTGATAGTGACCATCTGCATTAGATCGCCTTCATCAGCGACCGATTCAATAACGTTCCCCTCGTCATCCATAATGACTTCATTACTCTGCATCTGCGCCCCCGGCTTTACGACCGTCCAGTAGATCTCATCAAGATGAATAGTGGGAAAGCGAGCAAGCGTCTTGCCGAGCAGGGTCATCATAAACTGAGGATGGGATTTATTGGCGGTTAACTGGCGGTTGACCTCAACCGCCTCACGCATCACTTTGGGACTAAACTTCGTGGGCGGTAGCGACGCTAAAACACCGGCACGACGTTCCTCAACTTGCGCGATGCTAACCGCGGCCTCTTCAGTCTGCGACCTGATATTCCAGGTATCAAATTCCATTGCTGCACTAAAGAGCAACCCACTCAGCACTAACATCACGCTGGCAGCAAGCATCCCCCGTCGCATCTGTAACATCCTAAAATAACGAAGCTCTTCGTGAGCCGCGTAATTGATCGTTGGCGTCACCAGCGATGTAAAATAGGCATACAGCCATTCACACTGCCCTTCCTGAAGCGCCGTCTTAAGCCCTAATTTCTGGCCCGCTTCGTTGATATCGATGACGTGATGACGCAACAATCTACTATCTGTTAACGCGTCATCGTATAACGCCAGGCGCTCACCTGAACTGAATAGACAAACATCCATCGGTTCATTAAACGGAAGAAGCTGCAATCGATTGATATAGCGATGATTGCGCTCCACTTCGTTCTGTATATTAGCGACATAGGTATCAACATCAGTAAGCGCCAGTGGTGATAAGCGACTGATCTTAAGTTTGCTATTGGCGAAAAAACTCTGGCGTAGGATTTTATCCTGCTGTAGGCTCAGCACCAGAACATTTTCATGTTTAACCTGAAGCTTTTTCAGCAGTTTTTCGGTCACCATTGAGATCGAAAAAATTCCGGATAGTGGCACCTTCTGTTTCCGCACCTCGGCCAGCCAAAGCTCTACCACATCCGGGTTGGTCAATGCAGCGCACATCACCTGGTCATCCCTGCGCCCCTTCTTTTCTCTGCCATGGACCTGCGCTGCATTAAACGGTGTACGGCGAAACAGTTTGGCCAGTTTACGTTCCAGCAGATGGTTACGATCTCCGCCCCTCACATGAGGAATGGTTTCCATGCGATATTCTTCTTCAATCACATCTACCAGGATTGCACTGGGGTCACCAGGGTGTTGCGCGAGGCGTGCTGAGAATTCTGCGACACCATCGGGTGTTGCTTCGAATCTGGCCAGTTCACTGACAACACCTTTATGACACGAGAACTGTGTCAATTCGTTCGCGGTGATATAAAAAATTCTTTTTATGGTCATAGGATTATTAGACCTTACTGATGATGTCGTAAACTGGGCCCAGCACGGAGACCATCACCCATAACAGAATCACGCCCAGCACCACGGTCATCACAGGTTCGATTAACGACTGTAATTTTTCGATCGATTCCTTGACGTCGCGATTATAGAAGTAACTGACATTCAGCAGCGCGGTATCCAGCCCGCCGGTACTCTCACCCATCTTGATCATACGCACCACCAGCGGCGGAAACAGTTCAGCATTCTCCATGCTGTCACTCATCTTGACCCCGTCCGCGATCTGATGTCGCGCTTCATACAACGCCTGTGAGATTTTTTTATTACCGGCAATCGCTTCGCTGATCTCCATGCTATTAAGCACGGTAACGCCGGAGGAATAGAGCAACGCAAAATAATTAGCGAAGCGACTAAGAATAATCTTGCGCACAATCGGCCCCACCAGCCAAAGATCCAACACCATAGAATCGAAATAGAACCGAACGCTCGGCTGAGTCTTTATCAGGTATCTCGCTAACACTGCGCTCACAACGGGTACTGATATCAATAAATACCAGTAATCGGTAAAAAAGTTAGACACCATCAGCAGCGCACGCGTGTGGATCGGAATGGTATGTCCCATGTTACTGATAAAATCGATCATCTGCGGTACGAGATAGAGCATCAGAAAGAAGACCACGCCGATCACAATTGTGCCGACAAAGATCGGATACTTCAGCGCCTTTCTGGTCTGAGCCGCCATTTCATCCTGCCATTTAAGTGACTCGATGATATTCTGCAATACCTTACTCAGCTCACCGCTATGTTCACCGACGCGTATCAGGCTAACGAAGATTTCATCAAACACCCAGGGAAATTCATTCATCGATTCGGACAGTGTTTTACCACCTTCAATCGAAACGATCATCGTCGAAACTACTTCTCTGAAACGGGGGTTTTCAATGCTGTCACGCAGATCATCCAGCCACTGCATGATAGGCACACCCACGCTGTGCATCTGCTCCATATGGAGGCAGAAATTAATCAGTTCCTGACGGGTTATCTTTTTATTCCCAAACAACGATCTACCTGCACTCGCCTCATTACAGCTGATCAATTCCAGCCCCATGTCTTCTACCCGCTTCTCCAGATCGACTTCATTGGCCGCACTGATACGGCCTTGCATGATCTTGCCGACTTCATTGATGCCCTTGTAACGATAGAGTGCCATGCTTAAATCACCCGATCAGTTAAATCTACCACGCGCGCCACTTCATCGAGGCTGGTAGCACCGTCCATCACATTACGCACACCATCCTCGGCCAGCGGCTGGAAATCCGTCGACATGGCATGATCATGTAATTCACGTAATGTAGCGCGTTGCGCAATCAGTTCATCCATTCCCCTGTCCATGCGCAACACTTCCATCAGGGCCAGGCGTCCCTTATAACCATGATGGTCACATTGCGGGCAGCCCTGATGATGATAGATCGTGACCGGCGCTGCATCATCGGCGACACCCAGCAACTTGCGTTCAATCTCATCGGCCTCTTTGGGTTGTTTGCAGTGAGGGCAGAGCTGTCGAATCAGGCGCTGTGCCACCACCCCAATGATATTGCCCGCCATGATGTCTGGCAGGATACCGATATCCTGCAGGCGTGGCACCGCACCCAGTGCAGAATTTGTATGCAGGGTGGCAAAGACCTGATGACCAGTCATCGCGGCACGGAACGCCATCGTGGCGGTATCCTGATCACGGATCTCACCGACTAGAATAATATCGGGATCCTGGCGCATCATAGAACGAATGCCGTTGGCAAAGTCGAGTTTCACCGACTCGTTGACTGAAGTCTGGCGAATCATCGACATCGGGTATTCGACCGGGTCCTCCAAGGTCATAATATTCACCGTTTCGTTATTGAGGTGATTAAGCATCGAGTAAAGTGTCGTCGTCTTACCGCTACCAGTCGGGCCGGTGACGAGGATAATCCCTTCCGGGCGGGCCATCATCAACTTGAGCAACATCATCGCTTCATCAGTCAGGTCGAGATTATCCAGCGGTACGATCCCTTTTTCACGATCCAGTACGCGCATAACAATATTTTCGCCGTGGGTCGTCGGCTGTGAAGCAACACGAAAATCGATTGCACGCCCTGCCAGCATCATCGAAATACGTCCATCCTGCGGCGCGCGCGTTTCGGCGATATCCATCTCCGCCATCACCTTGAGTCGCACTGCAATCCCAGACCAGTAGTTTTTATGCAGGGTCTGCACCTGGCGCAGTACACCATCGATACGGTAGCGAATGCGCAGAAAATTCTCTTCCGGTTCAAAATGAATATCCGAAGCGCCGCGTTTTACCGCATCCATCATGGTTGCATCTACAAGACGCACCAGCGGCTGACTATATTCATCACTACCAGCCTGTAGACTTTTGTAATCAATCTCACCAGTCTCCAGCTCATGCAGGATCCCTTCTACCGATAACTCATAACCGTAGAACTGATCGATTGCGGATTCGATCTCTGTTTCGCCGGCCAGGATAGGCTTGATCTCTATCCCACTCTCCAGCAACGCCACCGTCTGATCCAGCGCCACCACATTGAAGGTATCTGCCATCGCCACGGTCAGCACTCTGGCGTTAGCATCATAATTGATCGGCAGTAACTGAAAACGTTGCGCATGCTCTTTTGGAATCAGCTTGATGGCATCACGATCCGGTACCGCTTTGGTGAGATCGACACTCTCCTGC
>CALZIG010000076.1 GCA_945787585.1 uncultured Gammaproteobacteria bacterium
ACAGAGTTAAATATTAGTGATGTGAAAATCAGGAGCGATAAGAGACGATGGTTGAGCTGCGTGAGTTACTGCAATACACAACCAACTTGCTGGAGGTGGAGCGGTTTGCAGATTATGCACCGAACGGTCTGCAAGTTGAGGGGCGGTCCGAACTGACCAGGATTGTCAGCGGTGTGACCGCAAGCCTTGAGTTGGTGAACGCGGCCGTGGATGCCGGTGCGGATGCGTTATTAGTGCATCACGGTTATTTCTGGAAAGGCGAGAATCAGTGTATTACGGGCATGAAAATGCGTCGGTTACAAACTTTACTACAACATGAAATAAGCCTGATCGCCTATCACTTGCCATTAGACGCCCATCCGCAGTATGGCAATAACGCCATGCTGGGGCAGCTATTGGGGATTGAGTACGTCGCCACATTTGGCCCATCGAATCCGCCCCTTGTGATGCGCGGAAAATTTTCACAGGCGATCACAGCGAATGAATTATCAGCGCTATTGAATACAAAACTCGGACGGGTGCCTTTGCATATCGCTGGTGGTGATCAGAAAATTAGCACGGTAGCCTGGTGTAGTGGTGGTGCTCAGGGGTACCTCGAAGCGGCCGCGCTAGAGGGCGTTGATGCATACATCAGTGGTGAGGTCTCTGAGCAGACAACCCATGTAGCCCGTGAAATGGGCGTGCATTATTTTGCGGCGGGTCATCATGCCACAGAACGTTACGGGGTAGAGGCACTTGGCATACATCTTTGTACTAAATTTGATTTAAAACACCAGTTTATTGATATGAATAATCCAGTGTAAAGAATCGTGATCAGGTTTGAGTGATAATTGATCGATTGCAATAAGCTTTCAATTGCAAGTGGAATAACCCGACTAAAACAGTAAGCAAATATTCGTTGACAGTGCTGCTGGAGTTGTTCTAGGATTCGTAACTTCGTATTGCGTCTATCGCAGTGCGAAATAATAATAAAAGTTAATAATAAAAATATTTTGAAATATTTGTGGTTTTGTTTTGCGTTCCACACTAGCCACACTTAGCAGTCCAGTTATATTTTGGCTGCAAAAGTAGTAGAAGTTTTGGAGTGGGCCAATTGGGGGGTTATTTGTTCTGCGGTGTTTTTGAATGGAATCGTCGATTCCAGTCCTAAACCCATGCGAGCAAATCAGCTAGCTTGATCCCCCGGCTCTTAATTTAAAAATGAACAACTTTGTTGTCGAGAGGGGTAATGTCGGTTTTACAACATTTGCCACTAGGGCGTTTTATTAAGGCTGCAGGTTATGGAAGTCGCAAGACAAGCCATGCCGTGCAGGTATCTTTTATTGTTTTGTTGCTGATGGCTGCAATGGCGGTGTTTTCTGCTAATGTGAATGCCGAAGTACCGAATGCAGTTCCCCCTGAGGGAACTTATTCTGGTATTCATGTCGAGCAACCCATCGAGTTTCCGCATGACACGCATGCCGCCGTTAACGAGATTAACTGCATGTACTGTCATACCTATGCGCGTCGTAGCAAGGTAGCGGGCATTCCTCCAACCAGTAAGTGTATGGGTTGTCATAGTGTCATTGCGACCGACAAGCCACGCATTCAAAAGCTGACGGAGTATTGGGAAAATAAGCAACCCCCACCATGGAATAAAGTGCATGACGTCCCAGATTACGTGCATTTCACCCATGAGAAACACATTAAGCGCTTCGTTATCGATAACGAAGATCTCGAGGTAGAAAATGTCTCTGAGGTTTGTGCTTTTTGTCACGGGGATATCAAGAAAATGACTGTTGCGAATAAGGTGAAGCCACTGACAATGGGTTTTTGTCAGCGTTGTCATCAGGCAAACGACGGTCCTTCTGATTGTTGGAAGTGTCATAAATAAACATTTTTTATGATCGTTGAGCGCACGAGATTCGTGACGAAAACGGGGTGATTCTTAATATGAGTTTTAGCAAGATCAAACGAAGAGATTTTCTCAAAATAATGGGATGGGGTGGTGTCGGCGCCACGTTGGCAGGGTGTGATATGCCAACGACGGTGACACTGGAAGAGGGTAAAGAGAAGGTGGTTTCTTACCTGATGCCGGAAGAGTATGTGATTCCGGGTGTTGGTGTCTGGTACGCGTCGACCTGTCAGCAGTGTCCATCAGGCTGTGGTATCCATGGACGTGTGCGCGAAGGCCGCGTACTCAAGCTGGAAGGCAATCCAGCGTCTTCTATTAATAAGGGGCGTTTGTGTCAGATGGGCCAGGCAGGTCTGCAGGCTCACTACAATCCGGATCGACTCACTACACCTAAGGTTCGCCGGGGTACATCGATGGTAGATGTATCATGGGAAGAGGCCTATGGTTTGATTGCGGAGAAGACAGCCAATATCAGCGGCAGCAAGTTTGCCTGGGTCACCGGTTCAGTGAGTGGCCATCAATCAGTGCTGTTACAGGCACATCTTGATTCGATCGGTTCAGGCAATCACTTTGTACATGAGTCTATTAATAATGCGGTCTGGTCCAAAGTAAGCGAGGATATGCTGGGTGACAGCAATCCACGCCTTCGTCTGGATAAGGCGCAGTCAGTACTTTCATTAGGCGCTGACTTTTTAGGTACATGGACATCGCCGCTGCACTTTTCAACTGAATACGCGAAGTTTCGTACTTCACCACGCGGTACCTTGATTCAGGTTGAGCCAAGCATGTCGCTGACCGGCGCCAATGCTGATTTATGGATTGCAAGCAAACCGGGTACTGAAGGCGCGTTAGCACTGGGCATTGCCAATCAGCTCGTTAGCAAACACGGCATGAGCATGTCGAGCTTGCCAGCCAGCGTGCAGACGCTGATTCGAAGCTATTCCGCGGAAGAGACTCAGACAGTGACGGGTATTAGCGCTGAGCAAGTGGCGAAGATCGCATCCACACTGAAACAGCGTGCACCGAGCCTAGTGGTTGCAGGTGGTTCTGCCGAAGGGCAGGAGCACGGCTATCAAAATGTCGCTGCAGCGATGGCACTGAACATCATTCTTGGTAACGTTGGCAAAACAATCCAGTCAAATGGTGAGTTTGCCTACGCAAGCATGGCGCCTGTTAAGGGTAATAATCAGTCGCTGGTCGCATTTTCGCAGGCCGCGAAGGATAGCCGTTTTGATGTAGTTTTCTTCTCTGGTACCAACCCTGTCTACACCGCGCCTAAGGCGTTAGGGTTAAAAGAGAGCATGCATAACATCCCATTTAAGGTCGTTTTTTCTCATTTTAATGATGAGACGACAGCAATGGCTGACGTTATTCTACCGCTGGCCACTGGCCCTGAAGATTGGGGCACTCATGTTGCACCATACCAGGCGGGCCGAGGTGAGATCAGTATTCAGCAGCCACTGATGGAGCCTCTGTCGAAAGAGACACGCGGCTTTGGCGATATCGTTTTGACATTGCTGAAAAAACGCAAAGAAGAGGCTTATGAAGGCTTCGCTGATTACTACGCGTATCTACGTAATGCATTTTCAACCATCCCGGTCGAGCATAAAGATGGCGCGAACGATGAAGAGTTCTGGGCCAATGTACTGGCGAAAGGACTTGTTGACGTGGGCGTGAAGAAGGCATCTTTGAAGGTTAAAGCCGTTGCATTCGATATGCCGAAGGATCTAGGTAACTCAACCAGCATGGTGCTTGCGCCTTCTCCCAGACTTGGTTTCTGGGATGGTCGTCACGCCAATCTGCCATGGTTACAGGAAGCACCGGATCAGATCAGTAAAGTGGTCTGGGATTCGTGGGCAGAGATACATCCGTCGACGGCCAAGAAACTGGGCGTTAAAGAAGGCGATATGGTGAAAGTTGCATCGGCGCAGGGTGATATTAATGTAAAGGTGTATATCTACAAAGGTGTTCATCCTGATGTGATTGCTGTGCCGCTGGGTCAGGGGCATCATGCAGGCTTCAGCCGTTATGCAAAAGATCGTGGTGTTAATTCATTGAGCATTCTTGATCCGAAGGTGGACAAGATGACCGGTGAGCTGGCGCTCTATTCAACTAACGTCAAAGTGACTAAAGCAGCGAAGAGCGATGATGTTCTGGTTCGTTTTGGTGGCAGTGAAACACAGGTAGGTCGTAAGCTGGTTTCAACGGTTCCAGC
>CALZIG010000077.1 GCA_945787585.1 uncultured Gammaproteobacteria bacterium
ACTGTAATTATCAGGCCGTGGCAAACTTCACTGCTACGAATTGAGATCTGCCGTCGTGCTCCATCCGCAATAACACTGAGGACTGTTTTTGCGCCGCGGCTTGACGGCTCTTGATTTCAGCTGAAAGTATCGGCTGTTTTCCTTATACTTACTGAGTTTAGTGAGCGAATCGGGATCCAGGGCCAAAACAATGCTGGTAACTAAAACGCGGGGGGTGAGAGATCCGGCATCGGTGAACGACCCGAGACTGCTTGGTCTGCTGTTATTAGCCGCTGTGATCACCGGTTGCAGCAGCACCGGTCCCCGTACGATAAATCTGATGCCGGCGCCGACAGTTTTTGCGGATGGGGCCATCGACCCCTTCCCGAAGGCTCAACTGCCCTTGTCCCACAACGACTACGGCTTGCTCTATGCTACGGATCGGAAACCTACTGAGGATATTAGCGAGCGACCGTTCTATTTGAATGAGGCTGGGCTTATCGTAAGACTGGGCCAGGCCAGAATTCAGGCGGTAGAGGAGCTCGATTGGGAGGAAGCGCGTCGCATCTCACTGTCCACCGAGCGCACCAGCGATTACCCTCTGAAGGTCCTGTCTGTTGACGAGACGAGCGTCCTCGGCAGCACCTATACATTCCTCTCGCGAATTCCCGAGGCCAGCGTAAAGTCGGATCCGACAGGTGAGGTATTCGCCGCGCTCGTCGATGAGCGCCTGGCTGCCTCTGGGGTCAAGGATGTCTACATCTATGTCCACGGCTACCGGGTTATCTTCGACGACCCGTTGCTAATCTCTGCCGAGCTATGGCATTTCCTCGGCTACCGGGGTGCTTTTATCGCCTACGCCTGGCCCTCGACGCCTCGCGCATTGGCCTATTTGTCTGATCTGGAGACTGCCAGTGCTATGGCGCGGAAGCTGCGTTTGTTTCTCGCCTACCTAAGCGAAAAAACGCAGGTTGAGAGAATCCATATAATCGGCTTCAGCGCGGGCTCGCGGCTGGTGATCGGCGCCCTCGAACAGCTGGCATTGCTCAACGCCGATGCCACTGACGAATCTATACGCAAGGATCTACGCATCGGCAATGTGATCATTGTTGGCGGCGATATTAGCCGTGAGGGTTTCGGCATTGCTCTAACCGATGGCATGCTCAGAATTCCGGAACGCACCATTGTCTACGTGTCATCTGCAGACAGGGCCTTGGTATGGGCGCGTCGTATCTTCCGTCGGCCGCGTCTGGGCGAGATGTGGGCAGAGGAATTACCGCCGCGCACGGTAGAGTTTTTACGTACCAACCCGTCGCTGGAGTTGATCGACGTGACCGAGGCGGCCGGTTCAACGACGGGCAACGGGCACGCCTATTTTCGTCAAAGCCCCTGGGTCAGCTCCGATATCCTGGCGTTGTTGGCATTTGATCTGGACCCCGCTCAGCGGGGTCTGGAAAAGGAGACTGATCTGCTTGTCTGGCGCTTTCCGCCCGACTACATTGAACGCCTGCAGAACACCCTAATGGAGCTGAATCCCGATCTTGCAGGCGAAATAGGTAGCGGTAACGACAATCCGGAGGCTGACGACTGAAGACGGCTTGGTCGGCATGAAAGAGCGCGACTGGGTTTGTTGCTGCAAAAACATCAGCCTATATTAAGGCTCTTAAAGAAGTGATGATCTACGACAAGCATCCGTAGACAAAATAAATAACCGGCACCCATAAGAGCGCCGGCCATAGGTATTAATAACTGTAATTATCAGGCCGTGGCAAACTTCACTGCTACGAATTGAGATCTGCCGTCGTGCTCCACCCGCAATAACACTGAGGACTGTTTTTGCGCCGCGGCTTGTTTTACTACACTAATCACTTCGTCAAGTGAATTAACTGATTGCTGGCCTACCATGTTAATAACATTACCAGCCAAGTAGGGTGCGCTGTGCGCACGATCTACTGATACATGTAGACCAATGAAAACAACTCGATTGAGTCGTGCGCACAGCGCACCCTAATGTAATGGACTCCCCCCTTCTTCCAACGGCATCATGATGTGCCAAGCGGGTGAGTAGGTCACCGGCTAAACGAGAAAGAGGGAGTCCGACATGAAGCATAGCGCAACCGTCATTGGATTGGATATTGCCAAGAAAGTTTTCTATGCCGTAGGCAAGGATGAGCGCGGCAATGAGGTGTTGAAACGCAAGATGTCACGAGATCAAGTATTGGAGTTTTTTATCAATCTGCCTAGCGCCAAGGTGGGCATCGAGGCGTGCGCTACGGCCCATTACTGGGCACGCCAGCTTAATGCACTGGGCCATGAGGTAAAACTAATTGCCGGCCAGCGTGTCAGTCGCCGGGTGTTAGGCAACAAGAATGATTACCGCGATGCCAAGGCGATTTGTGATCTTCGCTCAGAACCAGAGACGCTGTATGTCCCAATCAACTCTGAGGCGCAACAAGATGTACAGATGCTACACCGAGTGCGACAACGTCTAGTGGAGAACCGCACTGCGTTAATGTTGCAGATACGCAGTCTACTGGGCGAATATGGTTTAAGTTTCCCGTGTGGCGCGACGGCGTTGCGAAAGGACTTGCTAGCGGTATTTAGTGGTGAACACCACGGTCTTTCCTCGGGTGCGATGGAAATATTTACTGAAATTCAGTCGCAGCTCGCTATGCAGGATGAATGGATTGATGCCTACGATGCCCGCGTCAAACGACTCGCTCATCAGGATGAGCAAATTGCACGATTAATGGAAATGCCCGGATTTGGTCCACTGAACTCCACGGCTTTCGTCGCAACATTAGGCGATCCGCACCGCCTCATCCGGGCGCAGTTTCTCGGCTAACACGGGGCTCACGCCTCATGAACATTCCAGCGGTGGAAAACAACGGCTGTATGGCATCTCCAAACGAGGTAACTGTTATCTGCGGACCTTGTTGATTCACGGCGCACGTAGTGCCTTACGTTGCGCTGAGGGTAAAGAAGATCGCTTACTAAAGTGGGCACTTAAACTAAAAGAGACAAAGGGCTTCAACGTTGCCGCGGTGGCCCTTGCCAACAAGCTGGCGCGAGTCGCCTGGGCGCTGCTTGCCCACGGGCGCAATTACAAAGTCCAATGGAATAACATTGAGGAAATGACAGCCCATTAACATTATTGAGTTGAGCATAAATTAAGCAGGAAAACGACACCCACCACGATTGCGAAGGTGAAGAACGAATGATGCCCAACAGGTAAAACCAACGCTGGAAAAACCCGAAGCCGGGTATGGCCATAAAGGCCGATACCCTACATGGAACCCAGCGTGCGTATTGCATTATGGCCCGAGCCGACTGAATGGCTCACTCAGAGGCCGGATAGATACACGCAATCTTTATCTCTGTTGGCAAAACTCAATCTTCTCCTTGCAAAACGGGGGGAGTCCATAGATACCTGTTTGTTCCATCTCCATAAAGTTCAGGCAGCTTTATGCACAGCAAATTCACCGCTGGTGTATAGTCGCGTCATATCTTCAAAAGTAATAAATAAATTAAGCATTGATAGTTATCTGAGACACAGAATGCTAACGGGCTTAATGTTTTATCTGCACCTCAAGGAATGCGAAATTTGGGTCAATCAGAAGGAGCATAACCCCTATACTAAATTTTTGTTTCTACCAGAGTAAATACTAACTAACATTATCCAGCCCTTATCATTTTTGTTACTGAAAGCACATATTCTTGCCAGGTAACAGAGTGTGAATTAATACCAGGATGTAAACATGAAACAGAGTCACTTTACGATTATTGCCCTACTATTATTGGGATTTGCCTTTGCGGCAATAGCCCTGTTTTACAACACCGGGCAAGAGCAGTTAAATAATGGGAGCTCAGAAAGTCGTAGTGAAGCTTTAATCAGGGACCACTCCGTCACTGCAGGCAATCCTGCAGCCAAAGTCACGATCGTAGAGTTTATGGACCCCGCCTGTGAAACCTGCGCTCAATTTCACCCTTTTGTTAAACGGTTGATGAACGCTTGGCCGGAAAAATTAACCTGGTGGTTCGTTATGCACCGTTTTATCAAGGCTCGGATCAAATGGTAGCGATTCTTGAAGCAGCAAGAAAACAGAACAAATTCTGGGAAGTGTTAGAACTAATGTTTGACACCCAACATGACTGGGCCTTACATCATAAACCACAGCCAGATGTTTTCTGGGGCTATCTGGAAAACTCGGGATATGATGTCGCACGAATAAGACAGAATATGAATGACCTGGCTATTAAGAAAGTGATTAAGCAGGATTTGGCTGATGCTCAGATGCTGGGAGCTGATAAAACACCTACATTCTTTGTTAATGGCAAACCACTCCCCAGTTTTGGCTCTCAGCAGTTACGTACTCTGGTGGACGCTGAGGTAAGCGCAAACTACCAAGGGTAGTATCAATTAAATATAAAGTGACAAGGCCTCGGGTAAGGTATAGTTTTTTTTAGCATCATCGACTGGAGACACAAAAGATAAATAACAAGACGACAGGCACAGGTCTTTTTCGTCTTTATCTTTGGCATTACCAAAAAGCCTGTCTCCCACAATTGGAAACCCTACATCCGATAAATGGCGTCTAATCTGATGTTTCCTGCCAGTTCCTATTGAAACTTCCACTAACGACTTATTCATCGCAGCATCATACTCAAGACATGTGACATGGCTCAGTGCAGGTTTATCGTCAATCTGCGAATCGAGTTTTTTATAATCAGGAAACTTACCATGCACTATCGCCTGATATTTTTTGTCGACCTGACGTTGCTGAAATAGCTTGGAAAAATAAGCTGCCGTTGATTTACGATGCGCAATGATCATCAGACCTGTAGCGGCACGATCCAGTCTATGCACAATAAAGGCGGAACGTTGAGGTTGCAGGTTTTTTTCAACCCAACGATTGATGGTGCAATGATCCCCCCATTTTGATCCCTGGCTCAACATCCCATAGGGCTTATACCAAATACTGTAGAGACCTTCATCAGCGATTAAAACTGCATCATCAGGTTGCTGCTCCAGCACTTTCTGCTCATAATAAATATGTAAGATATCACCTGGCTTTAATTCTTTATCTGCCCGCCTGATACGCTGCGTGTGGTTTTTTCGCGTTAGCCACACAGCACCTTTTGTCATCGCCTGTTTGATAGCCTGCTTTGTTAAATCAGTTGATTCCGCAAGAATATCAACTGATGTTTTATCAGTGGTGTC
>CALZIG010000078.1 GCA_945787585.1 uncultured Gammaproteobacteria bacterium
ATTTTCGTCCAGTGTGATGACCAGTTGGTAGTCCTGATCGTCTCCCGTTAGATACCAGTTTTGACACGCCTGTGAAGCTTTGGGTACTTCGTCATCTCTATCGAACAGACCAAGGTAGATTTCGATCATTTCGCGAGTATTGTCTTCTGGTGAGCGAAAACGACGCCAGTTTTCCTGAGAAATCATATGCTGATAGATAATATCGCGGATACTCATGTTTGAATTAATACGACCGACGAGTTTGCTATAGACTCTGTGAACGTCAAAGTAATCGGCTGAGTCCATCTCAAGCGCCGGTGAAAAGAGGATCGTGTTTGCTAATGTGTAGGCCATCCAGTGTGAAAAGAGATCGCGACTGACGGGCAGTTCAAACATCAATGCCAGCGGCATCTCTTGTGCATAACGGGTTGAGTTGAAGTCATAGTTTTCGTTGATTTGCTGGATGTAACCGTTCGCATCAGGGAGTTCTTTAGTAAGCTGAAGGGCGGTTCGGTTGATAAAATTACCGCCATTCCCCATGCCCGGAGAGGTCAGCCCCTGAGTAAGATTAAAAAACTCGTCAACAGGTACGCCTTTATAGAGTGTGCCCATTAAGCGGTTTGAAATGGCGAATTGTTGTTCTGTAGAAAATTGATTGTACTCGCCCGATGTCAGCGCGGCCGCTTCACCTGTCACCACTTCGGCACCAAATAGTCTGGTAGTACTTTCTGTATCAGCGCCCTGACTTGGTGAGTCAGGTTTACAAGCCGTCAGTATCGTGGCTGTTACTATCACTAAAAACGCTTGTTTTATTATTGCTCTCATATTTAGTTTCTCGAACGTTGTATTCATTGGCAGTGCACAGACTCGTTATTATTTTCACTGCATTCTCCATTCTCAAAGCAATTATAAATATTACTCAAGTTAGAAACTTGAGCGACTTCACAACATAGGAATATATTATTGATGTAAATAATCTATTATTAATAGAATGTCTTTGACTGACAGGAAGGGTGAGGCTGAGATAAGCGTGATATCGAATCGCTCAAACAGTGGCGTTTATTAGAAAGCCGCGGGGGAAAGTAAAAGCCTGTGACACTGCATGACCGTATGGTGATTGCAGTTTTTCGAAATAATAGTAATTAAATTTGATGTAGTAGATGGGTAAAGTTCTGCTTATCAATCACGGCTGTGCCTGCGAGGGTAAATCCGAGTAAATTCCCATTGGCATCATTAAAGCGCGCTATGATATTGGGCGCATCTCCTTCGTACTGCCATTCACCTTTGGCATTCCGTGGTGGTGGAGAGACGACGAGCGGGCAACTGGGAGTTTTAATGACCACCGGCATGGCAGGATATTTAACCGCTGTCGGCTCACCATTTAATGTCTTGGCCAGTGCACGTGCTCCAATCATCATGGGCGCGATAAAAGGGAGGTTCATTCCATTTACTTCAGCACAATCGCCTAGTGCGTAGAGGTTGTTTATTGATGTCTGCAAAAATTGATCAGTGACAATACCACGATTGACGTTGAGCCCTGCTGTTTCAGCGAGGGTAACGTTGGGCCGCAGGCCGACGGCTGAAATTACCAGATCTGCCGTAATCTCAGAACCACTATCGAGTGTGATGCGAAACCCACCGTGGTTGTGATTTACCGCTTTGGCGGTCGTTCCAAGATGCCATGCAACCCCCTGTGATGAAAGGGCAAACTTTAACGCATGGCCGACTGTGACAGGTAATAGCCCGCTGATTGGATAAGCGTCTGGGCCAATGATAGTTACTGCCTTACCTGTATTAATCAGATCGTTGCCAAACTCGCAGCCGATGAGCCCCGGGCCGATGATCGCCACCCGTTGTGCAGATTCAAGGCGTTCACGAAAGTGTGCATAGTCAGTAAGATTGTTGATCGATAACACATCATCAACCGCATCGCCTTCCATCGGTGGGCGAATCGGGATAGCCCCACAGGCGAGTACCAGTGAGTGATAGGGAATATCTCCATTTGATGTGATGACCACATGTTGTGCCGCATCAATAGCCGTGACTTGAGTGTGAGTCATGATGGTGGCATGTAGCGTAGCCGCCATCTCATCCGCAGTGGACATTGCAAGTAGTACGGCCGTTTTGCGCTTGCTCAATGCATTGGATAGCATCGGTTTTGAATAAAAGGTGCCGTCATCATGAGTGATGATGGTTAACGCTGTGGTTTTATCGAGCTTGCGAAACTCGCGGGCTAATGTATAGCCCGCCAATCCACTGCCGATGATGACAATTGGGTCTGACTGTGGCACGTCTTAGACCTCAATCATCTCAAAATCATCTTTTCCTGCACCGCAATCTGGGCATTCCCAGCTGGCAGGAATATCATCCCAGTGTGTGCCGGCTGCAATGCCTTCAGCAGGAATACCTTCCGCTTCGTCATAAACAAATCCACAAATAATGCATTTCCACTTCTTCATATTTACTCTCCTGATGTATCGATGTCAGTTACGTAATCAACCGCGAGTTAGTTTACTGCGAAAACTGCTCAAGTGTATTACGATAGTTATTGGCATGTCTTTCTTCAATTTTGGTCAATGCCGCAAAGCGTTTCTCAGCAATTTTGAGTGTTTTGGCAAAACGTTCCGCATGCTCTTTGGACTCTTCGATCTGCTCGTCCATTTCGCTGACGGCCTGATGCTCCTGCTCTTCCAGGGCGGTATGGCGAAAAGCCGGGTACATCTCTGTATATTCATAGGTTTCACCCTCAATCGCCATTTGTAGCATCTTTTCAACGCTCAAGGTGTCGGCGGGGTAAAGTAACTCCAGATGTGCCAGTGCGTGCTCTGTTTCCTGTGCGGCAGTGTGCTCAAACACTTCTGCAACATCGTTAGCACCGAGCTCACGGCAGCGGCGTGCAAAAAACAGATATTTACGGTTCGCCATCGATTCTCCAGCGAAGGCAGCCTCCAGGTTCTTAACGGTTTGTGAAATATCCTTGTTGGTCATGATCTGTGCTCCTGTTTTGCTCTGAGTTTGTGAGTACGATGTAGATCATAACGGCGAACCCTGTCTTCGATCCAATTGATTGTAAAATCATTATTAATTGAAAAAATCGATTTATGTATCTACCGACGATTCGACTGC
>CALZIG010000079.1 GCA_945787585.1 uncultured Gammaproteobacteria bacterium
AGGCGGAGGTGCCTTTGCGGTTGAAGTCACCTTCCAGGCCGTGGCCAATTGCTTCGTGCAGCAACACCCCCGGCCAGCCTGAACCGAGCACCACCTGCATCGTACCGGCGGGGGCCTCTTTCGCTTCCAGATTGACCAGTGCCTGTCGCACCGCCTCTCTCGCATAACCGAGAGCGCGATTTTCATTTTCATCGATAAAATACTGGTAATCACGACGACAGCCACCGCCGGAACTGCCCTGCTCACGGCGCCCATCCTGCTCGACGATGACACTGACATTCAGTCGTACCAGTGGGCGCACATCCGCCGCATGGGTACCGTCGGTGGCGAGCAACAGCACCACATCGTAACCCCCCGCGAGTGAAGCGGTCACCTGCTTGACCCTTGGGTCGAGCTTGCGTGCTTCACGATCAAGCAGTTCCAGCAATTCAATTTTGGCCTGATCCCCCAGACTCCCCAGCGGATCGGTCGGCAGATAGAGGCTATGCCCCTGCGAACGTGACCACGCCTTGACCTGTTTATCCTGCCCCTGGCGTGCGATGGCGCGCGCCGCGGTGGCCGCCTCCTGCAACGCCGGCAGTGCAATTTCATCCGAATAGGCAAAGCCGCTCTTTTCACCACTCACTGCACGCGCACCCACGCCCTGCTCAACGCTGTGCACGCCATCGGTCACGATGCCGTCTTCGAGCGTCCACGACTCAAAACGGCTCGACTGAAAATAGAGATCGGCATAATCGACATCGTGTCGCATGATCGTCGAAAGCACCTGTTCAAGGTCCTGCATGCCGAGGCCACTCGGCGACAACATCATCTGTTGCACACTATCAATAGAAGCCGTTAGTGGCATGCTCATAATTTTACCTTTCCCTGTTGATACATTGGATCACTTCACGCCACAAAAGAGCTTACGATGTGATATTGATGGGAAGTTTTGCCGTGTCTGCGCAAGCCTCACCGGGTCAAGCTCGGCGCAGATCACACCTGAACCACTGGGCAGTCGATCCAGCACACCGCCCCATGGATCCACAATCATGCTATTGCCATAGGTCTCACGACCATTGACGTGATAACCGCCCTGCGCCGCAGCAATCACATAGCTGAGGTTTTCAATGGCACGGGCACGCACCAGCGTCTCCCAATGGGCACGGCCGGTAATTGCAGTAAATGCAGAGGGGACTGCGATGATCTCTACCCCCTGGTCCAGTAGTGCGCGAAAAAGTTCAGGGAAGCGCAGGTCATAACAGATCGCCAACCCAAGACGCCCAAACGGGGTATCCACCACAACCGCATGCTGACCCGCTTCGATTGTCTTCGACTCAATATAGCTCTCTCTATTCTCTTCGAGCAGCACATCAAACAGATGTATCTTGTCATAACGTGCGATCTGCTTACCTGCGGCGTCATACAGCAGGCAGGCCGCACAGATCTTATTATCATCAGTGGCAACTAACGGCACGGTGCCACCCACAATCCACACCCCGTTATCCTTCGCCTGCTGCGCAAGAAAACTCTGAATCGGGCCTTCGCCTTCTGCTTCACGCAGGCCCACTTTGTCCTCTTCTGTCATCCCCATGATGGCAAAGTTTTCAGGCAACACAATCAGTTCAGCGCCATCATCCACCGCAATCGCAATCAAACGTTTCACTTCGATCAAATTGGCGCCGACATTGGGGCCTGAAGCCATCTGTATCGCAGCAACGCGGCTCATATCACCACTCCATAAAACGGGGATTTAATCATTTTCAGCTGAATCATTTCGTTAAAGCCAATGAAATGGCATGCCTGTTTTTTATTATCGATTAACACAACACTCATCCTTTGTTAGCTTTCGAGGAAATCTGCTCATTGCCCTGCTGGGCTATCAATCGTCTCGACCGCTTCACGGGTGACGACGGGATCACTCCATGGCCCCGTCACACGATACTTCACCTGCGTGACCTGATCCAGATTAAGTAACTTCTGCGCCAGCAATATAGCGGCACCAATCCCCAGACTGCCTACCACGGCCCCCACTACCGGGAGTGATGATGCCACGTGCGGTTCAATAATCACATTCTGGTCATAATCTTTTGCGACCAGCCCCACACGACCGGTCATCGTAATTGATGCCGACGGCCCCACGACACTGAAGTTTGAAGTGGTCGCATTGCCACCGTTCATCTCAAAATCACCTTCCATGCGATCGAAACTAAATCCTTTTTTAAATATATCGCTAAAATCAAGGGTCAGGCGACGTGGCAACGCCTGCAAACTGATCAAACCAAAGACGCGACCCGCACCTGGCTCTACATCCAGTAGTCGACCATCTTCAACTTTTAGATGCATGTTACCATTGACACGCGCCATCGCGAAGGCCATCGGCGCGCCCGGCCAGCGCGCCGTCATCCCAATCTCACTTTTTCCGCCACGAATACTATCTGCAATATCCAGCGTCGATAACATATTCCCAAAATCGTGACTGCCAATACTTATTTTAAATGCGCTGTGTTGTGACTTATTTTCCACTAGCCAGTCACCACTCGCCTGCGCATTCATTAACGGTGATGACAGCTGCAGGTGATTGATGTGTAATCCATCCGCCCTTGTCGCAGCGAGTAACTTCAACTGGCCATAGGGCTGCCCTGCATAACTAAAGTAACGACTATTGATGTTCATCGCGGGCAGATTTTGCGGGTTCATTACAGGTTCAGTCGTTTGATTATCGTCGCCATCTTCGCCCACCTTATCTGGCAGTGATGGCAAAATGAGATAATCCAGCTGCATCCCCAACGAATCATGCTTAAAGTCCGCCGGTATTTTCAACGCGCCACCGATGAGATGATTACTGATCTGCCCCTGCCACAAGCCCGATGCCAACGCCAACTCAAGTGCAGTGTAGTGAAACTCATAACCGAAGGCGGACGCCTGCTCTATTTCCAGATTGAGTTGCCCAATCGTGACTGGTGTCGATTCACTTCGCCGCTCGACCGCCCCTTCGGCGGCCGCCATCAGCGGCATCCACTCTTCCAGCACAAGACGATCAAACTTTCCATTGACACTGATCAGCGCTTTTTCTGGCAATACTGGCGGCTCACCCCCAAGCGTTATCGCCCCCCGCTGTAATGTCATCACCTCATTGAAATCAAATATCCCACGTAGCTGAGGGCCATATTGCAACGTCACGGGCATATTCAGTGTCAGTGGTAGTACCGTCTCGAGTACCAATGTTTCAGCGCCATCCGCACTTTTTCCCAGCGGTGCTGGCAACGCGGCGGCCATCCCCTTCAAATCAGAGGTCACCTTGAGATTCACACCCTTCACCGCGCTGTCTTTAGCGGGTAAAGTCAGCTGTGCCTGCCACGCCGCTTTACCCTCGAGATGGTCCATCAATGAGACTGGCAGCAGGCGCTGAATATCGGCAGCCGTGGCACTGCCGTTAGCGCTGATAATCGTATCGCCGCCCTGTGATGGCGGCATTGTCTTTGCCTGAAACAGACTGTCCATGCCTAACAGTCGAGCCTGCGCTTGCTGGATCTCAATGCCCTTCTCGGAAAATTGCAAATCGCCTTTGACATCTAATATATCCACCCCACGCTCCGCCAGATAAAAATCAGCCGCGTCAAAGTGCACCACGCCTTTGACCTCCGCAGGTAGATCCGCCAACGGTAATTTTAACGAGAGGTCGAGCGTGCTACGGCCATCAGTGACCTCAACCCGCTCAGCAAACTCACCAAAGCGCTTATTCAAAGGACTGCGGCGTACAAAGTCGAGTGTATCGCGCGCATGCCCACGTGCTTTGCCATCGAGCTGTAAGAACGCGGGGCGGGCGCGTAGATCATCAATCCGCGCCTGTACCTGCTGCACCTCGGC
>CALZIG010000080.1 GCA_945787585.1 uncultured Gammaproteobacteria bacterium
ACACCCCCGGTGGTGCACTACAGCTCGACTGGAGCTTTCCATTGAGCGGCGCATTCAAGGGATATTTACAATACTATTACGGTTATGGCGATGGCCTGATCGACTATAACCATATTAGCAGCCGTTTAAGTCTTGGCATTATGGTTACTGACTGGATGTAAACCTGATCTTGATAAATTGAAGCCCCTCACCCACCATTCATAGTACAGAACTTCCATGGCTGCCTATTACAGTCCGTATTTTATGAAGCGTAAAGCCAGGTAGCAACATCGTTTTTATGATCCATATACTTTTTCACCCAACTTTCAAATTGATCATTCATCATGGGCTCGGCAATAAGAAAGCCCTGTGCCTGGTCACATCCTAAAGCTGTCAAATATTCAAGCTGCTCTACTGTTTCAACACCCTCAGCAATGACCTTCATATCAAGCTTGTGCGAGAGCGCGACCATTGCCGACGTTACAGCATCATCGTCTTTATCTTTATTGATATCCATGATGAAACTCCGATCAATCTTTAACACATCCACCGAATATTGCTTTAAATAACTAAGCGATGAATAGCCAGTCCCAAAATCATCAATAGCAAGACGCACACCTAATTTTTCAAGGCGCTTCAGGTTCTTCTTACTAATGCTCGTATCTATCAGTGTACTTTCCGTCAGCTCAATCTCCAGATACTCTGGCGCCAGGCCGCTGTTCTCCAGGGCTTGTTTAACAATATCTATAATATCTGCCTGACGTAACTGCCTTGCTGCCAGGTTGACAGCCACGCAAAGATTGCCATATCCTTTTTTCTGCCACTCTTTGGCTGCTTTACACGCTTCTCCTAATACCCACGTACCAACTTTCACAATACAACCGGTCTCTTCCAGTATTGGAATGAATCGTTTCGGACTGACTCCGTTTTGACTCGGCACCCAGCGAAGCAGTGCTTCTGCTCCAATAATACGTCCTGTTTTCAGCTCAATTTGCGGTTGAAAGTGTATCTGGAACTGGTCTCGTTCCAGCGCCATGCGCAGGCCATTTTCAAGTATCAGGCGCTCTTGGGCTTGTTGATTAAGTTCCTCAGTGAAAAAATGATAGTTATTACGCCCTTGTTCCTTAGCAAAATACATTGCGGAATCAGCTTTTCTCAACAGCGTATCTACATCTTCGCCATCACCTGGGTACATAGTAATCCCCATACTAGCGGAAATAACAACTTCGTTATTATTGATACGATAGCTCTGACTCAGGAGAGACAACAGGTTCTGAGCCACGACACTCACTTGCTCATTTTTTTCAATTTGCTCAAGAATGATCGTGAATTCATCACCACCCAGGCGTGCTGCAGTATCGCTTTCACGAATACACTTTTTAATTCGCTGGGATGCCTCAATCAGTAATTTATCACCGGCCTGATGTCCCAGCGCATCATTGACTGCCTTGAAGTGATCTAGATCCAGGTAAAGTAACGCCAACTGATTTTTTTTACGTTTTGCCTGCGTCATAGAATGTTTCAGACGATCATGAAATAAGTTTCGATTAGGCATACTGGTTAACGTGTCGTAATTCGCTAAATAGACGAGGCGTTTTTCAGACTCCTTTCGCTCCGTAACATCATAAATAATACTGGTCACTCTCACATGATTATTTTTGGCTATTTTTGTCACCTGCCCACGTTGCTGCACAAACCTTTCTTTTCCATCTGCAAGACGTATTCGCGCCTCCAGTTCGAAAGATGAATATTCCTGAACCGCTGCCACCAATAATTGGTACACCCTCTCGCGATCAGCTTCATGGATCCGGGAAAGAAACTGATCCTGAGATGGCGCTATGGACCTGTCGATACCCAGTATGTCGTACAAACCATCAGACCAGTAGTGTTCACCGTGGCTCGAATCCCAGTCCCAGGTACCAAATTTTGCAACACGTTGCGCATTTTCAATAACATCAGCCAGATAAGTAGCACGCGCAGCTGGCTTCACAATGCTTTTATCCAGCAACAATAGATAGGCAGTAAAAGAAACCACAAGCACAACCACAACGATCATTAACAGCAAGTGCTCCTGCGTTTGTCGATGCTCAGTTAACGCACTTAACTGCTCAATGCGTTTAGTTTGTAGCTGACCAATAACCTGATGTAATAGTTGCGCAGGCGCATCCTCAATTCCAATGACATACTGATCGGCCACCACATCCGCATTAATTTCAGCCACATTAAACACTCGGATCGCTTCACGAAAAATATAACCCATCTCGAGATGCTCACTAACCAGTCCTGCAGACACTTTATGAGCATTCGGTAATTGCAAAACCTCCCGGTGCAGGGCTGCTATCGCATTTCTCGTCTTACGTTCGGATTGGTAAAAATCCTGAAGATATCGGTGATAATTATCGGCCTGAGAACCTCGCAATAAAACGTTTTTCCAAGCATTGAGCTGAGAATAGTAAAGTGTTTCAGCCTGATGTGAAAGCTCAACGACTCGATTTGTTTTCTCAGTTATCTTTCGCTCAGTATCCAGTATTTCTTGATAGACGGTCCCTGCATATACGCCGATACCACTCAGTATTGCCAGCGTTAATACAAAGAGTGCTAGTAACTTAACTCGTATAGACATCGTTCCCTCAATTCACTCGTGATCATAATTCCACTTTATCAACTATCTGATTGACTGATAAAGCTGTTGACCATTGTGAATAAATCCCGCAATCGCATCCTGACCTGTTGGTGATATCAACCAGTCGATCAGGTCGTTTGCACCGTTTGTGTTTACCTGATTGTTCATCTCAGAGTTAACTGCGATGATACTGTAAATATTGGACAGGTTAATGGGATCTTCGATGATTAGCTTAGATCCTCCATTATTACGCACCAAAAAACTTGCTCGATCCATTATCATATAAGCATTACTCTGCTGAGCCATTTTGAGAGTGGCGGCCATACCGGCACCACTTTCGATGCACCAATCGCTCCCGTAGGGGTGAATACCCGCCTGATTCCACAAGAATAATTCTTTCTTATTTGCCCCTGAATCATCACCCCGCGACAAGAAATTCTGTTGCTGGCTTGCTATACGCTGATAAGCTTCGATAATATTACGCGCTACCTTTATATTGCCTGGGTCATCAGCAGGTCCAACCAGAATAAAGTCATCATGCATAACAGCCTGATGATTAATGCCAATACCATCGTCAACAAATTTCTTTTCTGTTTGTGGCGAATGCACTAAAACAACATCCACATTATTGTTTTGTCTGAAGCAGCGCTGTTTGTTGAAATCGAGAATAACGCGATCAGTAAGCCATTAAATAAAAAAAATAGCCCCCTCCGCATTACTAATCTCCTTGTAATATTTACGAAAAAAAACAAATATTCTCAAAATACCTATCCTTAATTACAGGATAGTAAAAAAATCAAAACATATCGAGTCTTTTTACAGCATTAACAGATAGCAAATTAAGCCGTCAGCACCCTTTTAGGACGTCCTCGCTTAGCCTGCCCAACTTTGCTTTTCAGTTTCTTCTCGATCTTTTCCTTAAACAACTCATTTCCCAGTGGCGTGCCTGTCTGTAAAGCATCACGTATTTCCATCAGTTGCTCATCTTCAAGATGTGCTTTAAACAG
>CALZIG010000081.1 GCA_945787585.1 uncultured Gammaproteobacteria bacterium
TGCCATTCGGCGCATTAGTCCACGCTGATAGCAGCCGTTTGAAAGGTGAGAAAGAGTGCATATTCTGCTGTTAGTAATGCTTTAATGAATAGCGCTCTCGACCCACTGTGGGTGGTCGCTTATGTCGTGCGGTTCAGCCGTCATGTGCTGCCGGCAGCAAGTTCAATCGGCAGTGGAATGCTGAAGTGGGCGTGATTGGATTGAGGGTTATGACGAGTGTAGTCGACGTCCGCCTCTTTTAGTTTCTCTCCCTGTGGATCGACCAGCATCACATGGAGGTGCCCCGGTATACGGCCTCGGCTGGCTAACTTGCGTTTCAGCTCGCCATGCAGGTCCATCCCTTGCGGTGTGCGGTGGAGATAGACGTTCGTGATGGAAGCGGTATTAGAACCGATGCGCTCAAATTTGATACCTTCGACAATATCGTGGCTTGATTGGATGCCTGCACAGCCGGTGATCAACAGGGTGGCTAAAAGCATTGCGAAGCTGGCAGGGTGAAGGGTGCGTGTCATACTGGATACCTCTTTAACTTAATCAAATATACGATTGCTGGCTTAATTCTATCTGAATTAAAAAAGGATGATGAGGCGTTAATGGTTGCGGTGAGTCTGGCACCAGCAATATGTTAGAATGCGCCCCTTGATAACGACTCCCAGATAATGAGCCTGATAACCTTTCTTTCTCTTCCTGCGCGATTAAGTAGCGACTTGCCTCGAGGCTTTCCCAGCCCTTTTAGTAATACACCTCATCCCATCGCGCAGCATGCAGCGCTTGATTTACAGCAACGACTGAGCCGGGCGCAGCTATGCAGGCATGATTTCACCGCGCCGGGTAATGGCAAAATGTTTGGTGTGCTGGTGGTGCGTGATGTTAGTGGTCAGCTCGGTTACCTTGCGGCCTTTTCCGGCATGTTAGGCGGCTCGTGGCAGTTGCCCGGTTTTGTGCCGCCCATGTTTGATGCACAGGTATTGGATGCTTTTTTACCGGACGGAGAAGCGCAGCTGAAAGTGTACGAAGAAGCGCTAGCGACGTTACAAAATAGTACCACGCTAGGCAAGTTACGTGTCGAGCTTGAACGATTGCAGCTGCAGCGAGATGCAGAGCTGGCTGCGCTGAAGGAAGTTCATCAACGTCGTAAACGGTCGCGACGTGAACAGCGTCAACGGTTAAACCAGTCGGCGGATGATGAAGCAATATTGGTCAAGCTCTCATTCGAGAGTCAGCAGGATAAACGCGAACTGCGACTGTTGCAGGTCGACTGGTGTGAAAGACTGGCGACTGTGGAAGCGCAATCAGCGCCAATCCTTCAACAAATTGCCGAACTTAAGCGGACGCGCACCCGGCTTTCAAAGAGGTTGCATCGCCGGGTTTTTAAGGCCTATATGCTTATTAATCAACTTGGTGAGCGCAAGGCGATGGCTGAGCTATTTGAGCGAGCACTACCGCCGGGTGGTAGTGGCGATTGTGCGGCACCGAAGCTACTTCAATACGCACACCAACAGGGTCTGATGCCGTTAGCGCTGGCCGAGTTCTGGTGGGGTGCATCGCCAAGCGCGGGCATTCGTCATCATGGCCATTATTACCCGGCATGTAGAGGAAAGTGTCATCCCATCTTGCCTTTTATACTGAAGGGGATCGAGGTACAGCCGCGCCAGATCGCGGGCCACGATTTTAATGATGCCGCTGCGCCTGAAGTCGTTTATGAAGATGATGAGCTACTGGTGGTCAATAAGCCGAGTGGCCTGCTCTCAGTACCGGGTAAAGAAATGACTGATTCAGTGCAGACGCGTCTACAACATCGCTACCCGGCTGCCACGGGGCTATTGCTGGTGCATCGACTTGATATGTCGACTTCCGGCCTGTTGCTGGTGGCAAAGAATCGTGCGGCACATAAGGCACTACAGCGGCAGTTTTTACAACGCACCATCGAAAAACGCTACGTCGCGGTACTATCAAAACGGTTGCCAGAATTTTCAGGGAATGAGACTGCGATGGGGGGCAGTGAAGCCGTCGAGCAGGGCGTTATCGAACTGCCATTACGGGTAGATATTGACGACAGGCCACGTCAGCTCGTCTGCTTTGCGCACGGTAAGCCGTGCGTCACACGCTGGCAGGTGATCGCGCGTAGCGAGACCACCACGCGCGTCTACTTTTACCCGCTTACCGGACGTACGCATCAGTTGCGGCTGCATGCTGCTCATCCGCAGGGCCTTAACGCACCGATTCTGGGCGATGAGCTTTACGGTAAGCCGCTTGAGCGATTGTTGCTGCATGCGGAAAAGCTCAGCTTTGATCATCCAGTAACGGGTAAGCGGGTTGAGCTCATTGCACCGGTGCCATTTTAAATTAAAGTGACTGGAAAGCGTGTGATTATTTCACGCTAGTTTGAGATGGAAGCCTCTGCATTATTATATTCAAAACGGTAAATAATAACGACATGCCAATGTCTGTTATGCTTTGAATCAGTGGTGCTTACACTATACATTTGAGAGGAATTCACGACATGCCTGATAAGGACCTTTTTACACCGGTAACAGTGGGCCCCTATGCATTGCCAAACCGCGTGGTGATGGCGCCACTAACGCGTAATCGTGCTACCGATAAAAATGTGCCGCAGGCGATGAATGTGCGCTATTACGCGCAACGCGCCAGTGCGGGTTTGATCATCACGGAAGCGACACAGATTTCGCCGCAGGGGGTGGGTTACCCGCTGACTCCCGGCATTCATAACGATGAACAGGTGGCCGGGTGGCGAAACATCACCGCTGCTGTGCATGATAAAGGAGGCCGTATCTTTAATCAGTTATGGCATGTGGGGCGTATTTCGCATCCGTCATTACAGATCGACAATGTGTTACCGGTAGCTCCGTCTGCGATTAAACCGGCGGGTGATGCCTTTACCTATAGTGGACTGCAACCTTTTGTTGAGCCGCGTGCGTTAGACACTGAAGAGATCGCTGCGATTGTCAGTGATTACCAGGCGGCGGCGTTAAAGGCGTTGGCGGCAGGGTTTGATGGCGTTGAGGTGCACGCTGCCAACGGTTATTTGATCGATCAGTTTTTACGTGATGGCAGCAATCAACGCAGTGATGAATATGGCGGCTCGTATGAAAATCGCACGCGCTTTTTACTCGAAGTGCTGGATGCCGTGATCGAGGTGTGGGGCAGTGGTCGTGTGGGCGTGCGATTGTCACCGTTAAATCCTTTTAATGATATGCATGACACAAACCCGGAGGCGTTGTTTGGTTATGTGGTGCAGCAGTTGAACTCACGCAAACTGGCCTACCTGCATGTAGTGGAGGGCGCGATACAGGCTGATGTGGATTCGGATACGGCCTTTGATATGGCGATTTTACGCAGGCAATTCGAAGGGCTTTATATTGCGAATGGTGGTTACACTAAACAGCGTGCGAATGACGCGCTACAAACTGATCGCGCAGACTTGATCTCGTTTGGTGCATTGTATATCGCAAACCCTGATCTTGTGGCGCGCTTCAAGCAAGATGCTGGATTAAATCAGGGGGACCCAACGACCTATTATGGCGGCGATGAAGCGGGTTATACCGACTATCCTTTTTTAGAATGATCGTCAGGGGCGACAGTACGACAGGCGTCGAGCTGTCGCAGTGTCTCTGTTAACCCCTGTTTTTCCAGTAGATCCATATTGGTTTGAGGAATGCTAGCGACATCGGGATGTGTGGCGCGTGCCTGTGTGATGTGCGCTTCAAGGATCAGATGAAACATCGGATAGAGTGAACGGTTGGTGTAATTACGTACATCATCCGCGTCGAGGTCGGCGAATCGATATGCTGGATGGAAGCTGGCGATCTGAATGATGCCTTCGAGCTGTAGCTGTTCGATCACGGTATCCGCGACATTTAGAAACTCATTGTAATCGTCAAAGTCAGCAAAGCAGTGGGGGGTGATCAGTAGGGTGGTCGTCCGCGCTGCGTCATTGGCATCGAAATCGCGGAGTTGCAACAGGGCCTGGATTAAATCATCAGCAACCGCCTGTGGTGTACTGGCCTCAGAAACAACGTAGCTTATCGTCTCTTGCTGGAATGGCTGATGGGCGAAAGGGCAGAAGTTATGGCGCAGTACGATCTGTTTGAGCCAGCGACGGGTTTCATCGATTACTTGAGTCACACCAATAGTGTCAGTAGCCATTGATGATCTCCACCCGATCACCGACATGAATCAACCCATCCTGTATCACTCGACAGCAGACCCCGCCACGCCACTCTTTTGCAAGGGCTTCAAACAGGTTATTGTGAGCCTCTTGCATGCGATTGCACGGATCGGTTTCGCGCGTGATCAATAGTTGCATTGTGCCTATTTGGAGCTGTTGTCCCACGGATTCATGCAGGTTAAGGCCTTCAATGTAGAGGTTGGCGCGTCGGGTGAGCCACGGCAGGTCAGCAGCGATCTCCTGGCAGGCCGCTTGCCAACCTTCACGTGTTAACACGGTGACCTGTCGATCTCCCGGTCTACCGCGGAAGTCCTGTGCTACGCCGTGCGTCATAGTCACGTTAGCCTGCGTTAACGCATGCATGGGGCCACGTTTCCGCGCTCTGACAGCCATTCCCAACAAAGTACCCATGAAAAATATGCCTTTAGCTCAATCGATCTTAAAAGATACTGGTTTAATGTAATTATTACAAAGCCTCAATCTGTTCAAGTGTAGGAAATATAATGGTATTTATCGATAATACACGTTGACAATAAAGTGATACGGTATATAATTTCAAGCAGTTTGAAAGTTCGTCTTACATTTATGCACACCATTTCGAAGTCCTGTATTAGTTTTCGTCCTGTTTACATAAGTAATAGCAACACTTCTCAACAAATGGTCGTCTCAATTGAGATGGCTGAAATTACTAAAAATATTGAATAGGAAATAACTATGTCTACAACTACCGGTACCGTTAAATGGTTCAACGAATCTAAAGGTTTTGGTTTCATCGAGCAGGAATCTGGCCCAGATGTATTTGCTCACTTCAGCGCAATCTCAGGCGACGGTTTCAAGACCCTTGCTGAAGGTCAGAAAGTTGAGTTTACAGTGACTCAGGGTCAGAAAGGTCCTCAGGCTGAAAACATCGTAGCGGTCTAATTTAGTTAGTATCGCACTGGCCTGCTTGCAGGTCAGTCTCAACTCCCTCTCTTAATACTTTATTAAGTGAATGAGTGAGAATAAAAGGGTGAGGTCTTGCGACCTTGCCCTTTTTTATTGGTTAGCGCTGCTGATCAACGTTAACGGAGGAGTGCCATTTTGAGCCAGCCCGACCACGAAACTACCTTTTCATCGCTTCAGCTTCAGCCCGCTTTAATCGACAATCTTGTGTCGCTTAATTATCTTGAGATGACGCCGATTCAGGCGAAGAGCCTACCCCATATTCTGGCGGGTGACGATGTGATTGGGCAGGGGAAAACCGGCTCCGGAAAAACGGCCGCATTTAGTTTGGGATTGCTTGAAAAACTGAATGTGAAGCCGCTCCAGATGCAGGCGCTTGTGCTCTGTCCAACCCGCGAACTAGCGAATCAGGTCGCCAAAGAGATTCGTCGACTGGCGCGCACTATTCCAAATATCAGGGTATTAACGCTCTGTGGTGGCATGCCGTTTAGTATGCAAAAAGGCTCAATGACTCATGGTGCCCACATCGTTGTGGGAACACCGGGGCGAGTTGAAGAGCATGTGCGCAGAGGTACGCTCAAGCTGGATGACTTGAAAACACTGGTGCTTGATGAGGCGGACCGGATGCTCGATATGGGATTTCAACCGGCACTGGACGCGATTGTTGAATGTGCCCCTAAACAGCGTCAAACCTTGTTGTTTAGTGCGACTTACCCGAATGAGATTAAGACTATCGCTAAGCGGATTATGAATAAGCCGGTGGTGGTGCAGGTGGATGCGACACATGATAGCGCCAGCATTCAGCAACATCTGTATAAGGTTGATGAGGGTGCGTCACGTTTTACTGTGTTACGTCTGCTCCTATTGCAACATCGTCCTGATAGTACGTTAGTCTTTTGTAATACTAAAAAAGAGACACAGGAAGTTGCGGATGCACTTGAGGCACTCGGTTTTAGTGCTGTTGCGTTGCATGGGGACCTGGAGCAAAAAGAGCGTGACCGAATTCTGGTACGCTTTTCCAATAAGAGCGTTTCAGTCCTTGTTGCGACCGATGTCGCCGCTCGCGGTTTAGATATCGATGCGCTGGACGCCGTCATCAACTACCACGTCGCCAATGATTTAGAGGTGCATATTCACCGTGTCGGTCGTACGGGACGAGCAGGAAGCAGTGGCATCGCGTGCACTTTGTATAGCGAAAAAGAGCAATATAAGATCGAGCGGCTGGAGGCCTATCTGAATCACGCTATTGATGTAGAAACATTGCCGCCACTGAGTTTGCTGGATAAGCCGACCTATCAGCCGCCGATGGCCACATTACAGATTGGTGGCGGTAAGAAACAGAAGGTGAGGGCGGGTGATATTCTCGGCGCACTCACGGGTGAAGATGGCATTATTGGCAAACAGGTCGGCAAGATTCAGATTTTTGATAACTGGGCTTATGTGGCCGTGAGTCGAGAGGCCGCTAATCATGCACTGAATAAATTAACCGCAGGGAAATTGAAAGGACGTTCATTTCGCGTCTGGTTGATGTGAGATTTACCTGTTTTTAACATAATAAATCCGCCACTTAATACCAAATTCTTTGGTAATCTTCCGCAGCCTGGGTGAAATATCCACAGATGTATTCTGTGTCAAGTGAAGTGACTTTCGTCAATTCACTAAAGCATTGAGCGCTATGCATATTACCTATATATGACCATGGAGCTATTTTGCTCGTATTTTAAAAGACGGTCTGAATTAATCTAAAGCTCCCTGGTAGTACCGAATCTAGTGTCCGCTTCTTAATTATAAGTTATATAATTTATCTAGTTTTTAGTGGTATATGATTGGTTCTACTTTAGTAATTTTTCATTGTGTCGATTATTGGATAACAGGACTACCCATGTGGGGAGTTGTTTTCTAATAATTAGTACAAAGTATGGAAAAGAGATGTCGTATTCTCACTTGCTAGAGCATGAAATCCCGGTAAACGTTGATAACGTTTATCTGGGCCATTTTGGTCTCCAGCAACCCCCTTATAAAATAACACCGGATACCGATCTGTTTTTTGCCGGCGCAGAACGGGGTGCAATTCTCGATGCGCTGTTGTATGCCATTATCAGTGGTGATGCGATCACCAAAGTGGTGGGTGAGGTCGGTAGTGGCAAGACCATGCTGTGTCGCATGCTGGAACAGAAGATGCCGGAGAGCGTGGAGATCGTATTTCTCGCCAATCCCAGTCTGTCACCGGAAAATATCCTGCACGCCATCGCCTTCGAGCTGGATCTACCGGTCTCTGCCGAGGAAAATCGTCTCAAGGTAATGAAGACACTGCAGGATTATCTGCTACAGCGTCACGCCGCCAACCGCCAGGTCGTGGTGTTTGTGGAAGAAGCGCAGAGTATGCCACTGGCGACGCTGGAAGAGATTCGTCTGCTTAGTAATCTAGAGACTAAACAGCACAAGCTACTGCAGGTCGTTCTCTTCGGTCAGCCGGAGCTGGACGATGCGTTGAATGCCACCCATGTGCGCCAGATCAAGGAGCGTATTACACATAGCTTCTATCTACCCACCCTGAGTCGCTGTGAGCTGCGTGATTACCTCTCGTATCGTCTGCGTCTGGTGGGCCTTCGCGGTTCGGATATCTTCACCCCCTGGGCGATCTGGTTAATCAGCTATTTTTCTAACGGCCTGATGCGACGAATCAATATTATTGCAGACAAGGCGATGCTAGCAGCCTATGCGAATGACAGCAGTGTTGTCGGTGCGCGTGATGTCATCGCCGCCATGCGTGACAGCGAGTTCCTCACCCCCAACGCCTGGTTGCGCCCAATGGTGCTGGCTCCATGGCTGATCGCGGCTGTTGCAATTGGGGCGTTAATTACGGTGGACAGAGAGATGGCGCAGGTGAGCGGAGTGCCTGTCATCCAACAGGCGACGTTAGTTGAGCCTGTCCTGCCAACGTCAGCGTCAACGCCAACGTCATCGATAACGACAGTGGCACCCACACCGACATCGGCACCGGTATCAGAAACGTCAGTGGCAACGAGCGATGCGGCGACGTTGTTCGAGCAACGGATCGCAGAAAGTCACCGCTGGTTATCGCAGGCTGATCCACAACATTTCACCATCCAGTTAATGTGGTCCGGGACGGATGATAAAAAACCGATGCAACGATTTCTGAAAAAAGACGCAGTGACACCGTATCTGGAAAAGATCTTTATTACCCATGCTGCCAATAACAACAAGAAAACATTGAACCTGTTATTGGGTGAA
>CALZIG010000082.1 GCA_945787585.1 uncultured Gammaproteobacteria bacterium
ACCTGAACCAAGTGTCAGTGCCGCTGCCAGTAAAATCTCTTTCCTCAGTTTCATATCTCTAATCTCCCTCTGGGCATGAATGAAAAAATCCAACGAATCCAGTTATACCGGCTATTACCAAAAGCGTCAAGTATGCTAGCCATATAACAGGGTCTTTAGTCACACAAAAAACGTCTTCGGCTATACCTCGAAAAACATGAGCGCGCCATTCGATAAAAAATAGTTCCACATTACACAGGTAAGCCTATACTCTTCAATAATTAACCCTGATAATCTATCTTATCTCCAATGCACATAAAATACGCTCAAAGTACTGCACAATGAAATCACAAAAAATTTACCCGCTCGCCTTTAGTTTCGAGTGCTTTCCTGCCAAAACTGAGCGCGGAAAAACGACACTCATCGAGACCTGCGAAACACTTGCAAAGCTTAACCCCTGCTTCTTTTCGATGACTTACGGTGCAGGTGGCTCAACACGTGAACGCACGCTGGCAGCCGTTGCAGAAGTCAAAGCGGCTACTGCCATTGAAGTCACGCCACATATTGCCGGCATTGGTGCCAGCCATGATGAAATTCGCGCACTGCTCGATCACTATCGGCAACAGGAAATACGCCACCTTGTGGTTTTAAGAGGCGATATACCCTCTGGGTTACGTGATGCCGGGGATTTCCAATACGCGAGTGATCTCATCAAGTTTATCCGCGATGAAAGCGGTGATTATTTTTTTATTGAAACTGCCGCCTACCCTGAAATACATCCACAGGCAAAGAGCGCGCAGTCTGATCTGCAATCCCTGAAACTAAAATTCGAACTGGGGGCCGATGCCGCACTGACACAGTATTTTTATAATCCTGATGCCTTTTTTCACTTGATCGACGAGTGCGAAAAGATCGGCATCGACCAGCCGATTGTACCGGGCATCATGCCGATCACTAACTATCTTCAACTGGCGCGTTTTTCTGATACGTGTGGCGCAGAGATCCCGCGCTGGATTCGCCGTCGGCTTGAGGGTTACGGCGATGATACCGCATCAATTCGTGCGTTCGGTGAAGAGGTGGTTACCCGACTGTGCGAACAACTACTGCAAGGGGGGGCAGCGGGGTTACATTTCTATACGATGAATCGGGCCGCACCGACCCTGGCAATCTGGGACAATCTCGGCCTGAGTAGCGACAAAGCCAGCCGTGCGCGCCGTTAATTATTGCTATATCTATTAATATGACACCGAATTAAAATGGCACCATCTTGCCATCAAAGGCGACAAACGCCCCCGGTTCATAGTGGTCTATATTCGCGATCACCTTTGTCAGCCCGGCAACGGAAGTTGCCACATCAATCAAACCTGCATTATTGGTCATGTCGGTACTGACCCAGCCGGGGTGCAACGTGATCACCCGTACGCCATTGGGGGCAAGATCAATCGCCATCGAGCGTGACACGATCACCAACGCCGCCTTCGCAGCGCGGTAGGCATAACAACCACCGCTAGTATTGTCGGCTGAAGAGCCCATCTTTGAACTCATGTTTGCAATTACCCCTTTTGCGGCCTTTAGTCGATCGGCAAGCAGTTGCGATACCCTAAGTGCGCCCACGCAGTCCACATCAAAAACCTCATTCATCGTGGCGGCGGTCACTGTATCAAATGCCTGCCCGCTACCGTTTTTAGGGCCATAAATACCGGCATTATTGATCAGCAGATCGATCCGGTCTGGCAGTGCAAGCGACTCCAAAAAGGATACCGTTTGGTCATCAGTAACATCCCACTGCAGCATTCGCAAACGTTCATCATCAATCTGCGCCAGACCGCCAATATCACTGCGGTACGTCGCCCAGACATTACATCCCTGATTTAGATAATGATTAACGAAGCCCAACCCAATCCCACGATTTGCTCCCGTGATAAATACATTCATGCGAACTCCTTCGGTACTTTAGGGCGCTTCAGAAACCATATCTGATACAGCGAAATAAAGATTTGCGCGGCCATCGCGACACCCACTAACCCCCCGGAAATCACCACGGTATACGCAAAGACAGGGTCCCACTTGGTTAAAAACCACGCCAGTATGTCCGCAACAATGGCGATGAACGGCAACAATATCAATCCATTCTTAAGGTATCGATTTAACTCCGCAAGGCAAAAAATAAAACCAATCCCAAACAAAATCAATCCAATCCCCAGCAAGTGAATATGAGATAGTTTCACCAGTGTTAATAATGAAAGCCCCGTATCCACCGTCGCCACCAATCGTACGTTTTCATAGCTATCAAGCGGAGGAATATTGCCGAACTGTTTGACGGCCTCTGATGCATGGCACATCAAACATTGACGTTCGATAACCGGTTTTACACTTGATTCAAAGGCCGCTTTATCACCACCGGACTTGAGCCATGCAACAATCTCAGCACGATCATCAATGCTGATATAGCCCGACATTGGACCACGTAACGCCGCCTCGAGGCGTGTGCCGCTGCGATTCCCATAATAGGTCTCAGCGACATCATTGACCGACAGGCCAGGTTCACCATCATGTGATTCATGACTTGTGTATAAGTAGGTGAGTGCCATCAGATAACCGATGCCCATCAAAATAAGAAAGGCACTATATAAGATTCTTTCGCTGGAACTACAGTGATAAAAGCGTCTTTCGGTCATACAGACCTCC
>CALZIG010000083.1 GCA_945787585.1 uncultured Gammaproteobacteria bacterium
CTACACTTAATGCAAAAAAGAAAACTAGTGATATATTGATTCTTTTAATCCTGTTAGCGGATCTGCTTCCATTCATTTTTCGTTCCTCCGAACTAGTTAACAACTAAAATTACAACTTAAACTTATCAACAATGACATTTAAATCAGTGGATTCGTTATTTAATGCCTGCGAAAGCTCATTTAATAATTCCGTTTGATTGTTTGTTATTTCACTTAATGTAAATAAACCGTGAACAGCATCGTTAATGCCTTTTACTGCCTTCTCCTGATCACTAAATATACTCACGACATTCTGCATGTTTTCATGCATAAAACTAGCCTGTTCACTGGTACAGGCGGTTTCTTCAGCCACCTCGGTTAAACATCTAATATTCTCATTTGCCTCACCCACCGATGTCTCAAGCATACTTACCGCATTGTCCACATTAGACGATATTGTTTCCACCAGCGCCGAGATTTCGCTCGTAGCATTTTCTGTACGCTGTGCAAGCTGCCTTACTTCATCCGCAACAACGGAAAACCCACGCCCCTGTTCACCGGCACGAGCTGCTTCGATGGCTGCATTGAGCGCTAATAAATTTGTTTGCGCCGAAATGTCTTTAATCGTATTTGTAATTGATGTAATTGTCTCCGCTGTATGCGCAAGCTTTTTAGTGACCCCAGCGGTAGCCACCATATTTTCCTGAAATTTCTCAAAACTGGTGACGGTAACCGCAATCTGTTTTTCAGTTCTTTCTGCCGTTTCAGAGGTTTGTTGCGCTTTTTCTCCAACCATTTCTACCTGGCTAATGGCCTGATGAATCGAGTCAAGCACAATAGCGGCATCATCTTTTATATTTCTGACGGCATCATGTAATTGGGTTGATACACCTTGAATTTCAGAGGCCCCTTGCGCTACTTTTTCAGAATCCCCCGCGAGTTTTACTGAGCCTTGTTGAATGCTATAAATGGTTTTATGTAAATTTAAAATGGTTTTTTCCATGCCATTAATGATTCTTCCAATTTCATCATTCCCGGCCTTTTCCAGCGTAATGGTAAGATCACCATTGGCCAGTGCATCCATTGATGCCTCCAGTTTAGACAGAGGCCTGGACATTAGCCTGGAAGCGACAACACTCACAATCAGTGCAATCAAAATCACTATACTGATGATCCCACCCAGTAATAGATTAGTTTGATGCCCGGCCTGGATACGCTCAGCACCAAGCCTGTTGATGACTTGCTGCTCCTGATTAATTTTTTCTTTTTCGTGCTCTACCAGTAATACTGACAGTGCCTCTATACGTTCCATAGCTGAGGCCATTTCCTGTATTTTTTGTAGTGCTAATGCATCATCATCCTTACGTGCCGCTTTAATAACTTCCATCTTCTGCGGCTTTATTTCATCAATCAATTTTATCAATTCATTAACTTCTTCATTACCGGGTAGTGCCGACTGAAGATGTTGGATGTTTTCATCAAGAAGTGAAGATGCCTGAATCGCATTTATCGCAGCCATGCGTGCGTCTGAGCGTGATTGCGCGCTAATCGTCTCTGCCTGTGCCCGCCCCATTTCCAGGATTCCGATACGTGTGTTCACCGCGGCCTGCATACGAACCTGTGCATTCTCAAATGAGAGTTGCATCCCCTTCGTCGCCTGCTGCATCTCAATATTTTGTTTATAGATGGTGTAGCCACCAAGCACACCAATGGCAATCAGTGACAATATAAAAAAGCCAGCAAAGCCTAAAATCTTTGATCGCCAGCTAATATTGGACAGTAATAACCCCATAAAAAACATTCCTTTTAATGCCGCTTCTGCTGGCAGTATCTATTTATTCCATAAGTTATTAGCGTTAATAAAAATATATTCTTTAATTGCCGGGGCAGACTCATACGCGATAAAGATTGAAATATTTACAGTCCCGATAAGTGGCTGTGATAGCATTCCGAAACCTCGCCTGTTAAAAAACCCAATGATCATTATGAAGTCTTCAAGCAGAATTAATACCATCGAATGTTTACGATGCCATTCACTGTCGATAGGAGTGCTCCGGTGAGCGAGCCTATACGACTTTCCAAACGCCTCATTGCACTCATCGACTGTTCTCGTAGTGAGGCTGAACGCTATATTGAAGGTGGCTGGGTGCTGGTCGATGGAGAAATCGTAGATCAACCGCAGTTCAAAGTACTCGATCAAGAAATCACTCTGCATCCTGATGCCACATTAGCGCCCTGCCCACCGGTAACCATGTTGTTACACCAACCCTGCGCAAGTCATTTGGATGACTCGACAACCATATCGCGCCTCATTACGCCAGAAAGCCAGTTAGCCAGTGATGACTCAGGCATTCGCACTCTCAAACGTCACTTTTTCAGATTAAAACCGACGGCACCCCTTGAAGTCGGTGCGACAGGGCTCGTCGTATTTTCCCAGGATGGGCGTGTGGTGCGCAGGCTCACTGATGATGCCAGCAAAAATGAGCAAGAGTACCTTGTCGAAGTAAGTGGTGATATTGCGCCTGATGGACTGAGTCAGCTCAATGCGACCATGAAGATGAACGGCTGGAAGTTACCTGCTGCGAAGGTCAGTTGGCAAAATGAGACGCGCCTACGCTTTGCGCTAAAGAACGTACGGCCCGGTCAGATTGAATATATGTGTCGGCAAGTGAATTTGACCGTCGAGTCGATGATTCGACTGCGCATTGGGCGCGTATCAATGGGCAAACTGCCAGCGGGACAGTGGCGCTTTCTTCCAACCGGAGTATTATTTTAAACGGAGTTCAACACGCCGTGTGCACGTCAGTAGCACCTGGCGACAGTATTCTCGCGACTATCCTTCATCTACCGTTGGTAATGATGTCTCTGCCGTAGATGGCTCTACTTCTTCAGTCGCCACATTCTGCGCCTCAGCCTTCAGCAGACGCTTTTCTTCTTTCTTCTGTTTCTTGGCAATATCGCGTTGACGCTTTGCATATGCATAATTAGGTTTAGCCATTGATAACTCTCTTCTTTTTTAATTTCGGGTCAATATCAACCGCCCATTGATCATTCGCAATAATGTACGTCATAGCGACGTTTGCTGTGGGGCGGGATCATCTAATCCTCTTACTTTAACCTTTTAATGACACTAACTCTACACAACGACACATTTTTACCAAAACTAAGCCGCTAATAATACCCATGCCAACCTTTCAAAAATATGAAATACTGGCCGATAATCATATAATGCGTCAATCTACCCCCTGTTTCTTAAATCACCTCACGTAAGATAAGCTAATGATTATAAGAAGTATCGCACTACTCGTCCTGTTAGCCGGCGCAATACTGCCACTGTCTGCGGCAACGACGAAGCTCGTCCCACTACCTGAACACGCCTTTTCCGCGGTCCTCGTCGCAAAATACATTACACAATTTCATTACAAGGAAAACTCCCTGGATGATGCACAGTCGAAAGCGATACTCACTCACTATATCGATTCACTAGACCCTAATCGCAATGTTTTCACTGCTAAAGATATTGCATCATTTAATCGTTACAAAACAGTACTCGACGACGCACTTCGCGACGGTAATCTATCCCCTGCCTTTACCATTTTTCGTCTCTTCAATCAGCGTCGTGCCGAACGTGCCGACTATGCACTCAAACGCCTGGAGCAACCGTTCGACTTTACCCTCAACGAGGAGTACAGATTCGACCGCACTAAGGCAGACTGGCCTAAAGACAGAAAAGCACTGGATGAGATCTGGCATCAACGCGTTAAAAATGATGTGCTCACGCTTTCATTGGCCAATAAAAGCGATGAAGCGCTAAAAGTCACACTACGTAAACGTTATCAACGCTATAAAACACGTTCGACACAAACGAAACCAGAAGATGTGTATGAGGCTTTTATTAACGCTTACTTAACATCTATCGAACCACATACCGCCTATTTTTCACCCCGCACTTCAGAAAACTTCAATATCACAATGCGCCTCTCGCTCGAAGGTATTGGTGCGGTACTGCAGACTGTTGGGGACTACACGGTCGTTAAGAAAACGATCCCTGGTGGCCCAGCTGATCTTAGTGGTCAATTTAATCCGGAAGACCGTATTAGTGGTGTCGGCCAGGGACATAAGGGTGCCATTGAAGATGTCATCGGCTGGCGGATTGATGATGTTGTCGACCTGATCCGTGGCCCTAAGAGTACCGTAGTAAGATTACAGGTCATTCCCAAGGAAGACGGTGAAGATGGAACAGGGAAAATCGTTACGATCACCCGCGATAAAATCAAACTGGAAGAACAGCACGCAAAAAAATCTATTATCGAAATCAACAATGATGGACATCAATCACGCATTGGTGTCATTACCATTCCCACTTTTTATATGGATTTCGAAGCGGCCAGACGTGGCGATAAAGATTATGTCAGCACAACACGCGATACCCGGAAGCTACTTGAAGAGTTAAAAGCCGAACAGGTAGATGGTGTCGTGATAAATCTGGCTGACAATGGTGGCGGCTCACTGCCTGAAGCGATATCCCTCACTGGCCTGTTCATTAAATCAGGCCCAGTCGTCCAGGTACGAGACAGCGACAACCAGCTGGATATCAATGAAGACACAGACGACAGTATTACTTATGACGGCCCAGTCGCCATACTGGTGAATCGTTTCAGCGCCTCGGCATCAGAAATCTTTGCGGGTGCGATGCAGGATTATGGGCGAGCCACCATCATCGGTGAAACCACTTATGGCAAAGGCACTGTGCAACAGATGCTGGATTTGAATCGCCATGCGCCCAGCGACTCGGCAACACTCGGTCAACTCAAGCTAACCATGGCCCAGTTCTTTCGAGTCAATGGAGATAGCACACAAAATCGCGGTGTGATTCCAGATATACATTTTCCTACCACAGTAACCAGTGCAGACCAGGGGGAAAGCTCACTTGAAAATGCACTCCCCTGGGTGCGTATAAAAGCCGCGAGGTTCACACCCTACAATCGAAACCAGATCAATTTAGACGCCATAAAAGCACACCACCAGGCGAGAATTAAGCATGACAGCGGATTTCAATACCTATTTGAACAGGTAAGTGCACGTAAAGAAGCGCTCGAAAAAAAGTCAGTCACTCTGTTAAAAACTGCGCGCAAAGCAGAAAGAGAGAAACAGGATAAAGAAAGCCTGGAACGTATCAATCGCTTCCGAGTATCCATCGGATTAACACCAAGCAAGGCCAACAGCCTTGAAATAAACGATGAGATCAGCAGTACTGAAGATGAAAATTTTATAGAAAAAGTTAAAATGATATCGGTAAAAGAAGCGGCGGCGATCTTGGTTGACATCATTCAGTCATCACAGATTCAGCCAACCTTCACTCAAAATACTGCTCGCGCTTCACATTAATCCGTAACACAACCAGCGCCACACTTTACACTATAATTTATTTTGAGATAATTCACAGACACTCTTAAGCATCTCTTTTACGGTATCTATTTTTATAGGCTTGGTAAGGTACTCATCCATTCCGGCATCAAGGCACTTTTCACGATCACCCGGTAATGCATGCGCTGTCATCGCTATAATTGACGTTCTTATCATCGTCTCATCGGATTTTTCAATCAAACGTAATTTTCGAGTGGCAGCATATCCATCTAACTCTGGCATTTGGCAATCCATCAGCACTACACTATAGCCATGTTCACCATTAGATAATACATCAAGCGCTTCCTGCCCATTATTAACAACATCAGCCTTTACGCCTATTTTTGCCAACATGGCCATAATAATTTTCTGATTGACTATATTATCTTCTGCTACCAATACTGACAAACCATTAAAACTGACATCCTCTACCTGCTTGACTGATGAGCGCTCGACTACCTTAACAGGTACGGCATTCGAGCGCTTCTGCAATAGGTTAACATTACTAAAAAGGGCTGATGGCAAAATTTGTTTATTTATACAGCGTACCTTACCAGCCATTTCATCGATTGTAGCTAATAAATTAGCTGGAATTTCATCACTCATTAAAAGTGCGCTTAACTTTCCTTCAGGAAACCTGGTAATGAGACGCTGCACAAACTCAACATACCGTTTAGCATCCCCATCGATATCAGCGATCACCATTTCATCACCGTTGAAAGCTGATAAATCAACATCATCAAGTATTTCACTGGCATTCAACTTTTGAACAACACAACCCCACGCCTCAAGCTGTTTCTTGAGTGCCTCACTCCTAATGGGATGCACTGACAGTAACTTAACATGACGTGCATCTAGCTTTAAGGCGTCATTTTTTTTATCCGAACGCCCTAGACTCACATTAAATGAAAAAGTACTTCCACTGCCTGGCGATGAGTCGACAACAAGCTCTCCATCCATCATAGCCACAAATTTTTTACATATGGAGAGCCCTAGCCCAGTCCCCCCATAGCTTCTTTTTTCAGAGTTATCAGCCTGAGAAAACGCGTCAAAGATACGTTCAGCATTCACATCATCGATACCAATGCCTGTATCAATCACATCAAACTGTAATCTACATTTTCCATCACGAGCATTTTTCACATAAAGTGAAACTGTAATACTTCCTTTGTCTGTAAATTTACCCGCGTTACTCATCAGATTGGTCAGTATTTGCCTTAACCGACCCGCGTCACCATAGACATTCCGAGGAACATCATGAGCAATGTAGCTAATAACTTCGATATCTCGATTACGCAAGGTCTTTGATAATATCTGAGCGGAGCTTTCAACCAACTGATAGACATCAAAATCATAACAATCGAGTGTCATTCGACCTGCATCAATTTTTGATACGTCCAACACGTCATTTAATAGTTCAAGCAACATTTCACCCGACGTATAAGCTGTCTCAACATAATCACTCTGCTCACTATTTAGCTCGGTTTCACGCACAAGACTTAACATCCCCAGAAGCCCATTGATTGGTGTACGTATCTCATGGCTCATCATCGCCAGGAACTCACTCTTACTACGTGCAGCTACAAGCGCATCATCCCTTGCTTTCACTAGATCATTATTCATCTTTTTAAGATCATTGGTATGAGAATCAACCATTGACTCAAGTTCTGAATAAGACATATGCATATTTTTTTCGACTATTTTTCTTTCAGTCACATCACGGACAATGGAAATAAAAAAACGTTTATCACCACTAAATATTTCACTTGTGGTGATTTCCATATGAAATATTTCACCGTCATTTCTAATACCGATAAGCTCTTTCGGCGCCACGTCGTAAAAATTACTGCCTGTAATATCATGATAATTTTTCAGGTAAGCGCTATATTCTTCACTATCACTATCTGTCATCAGTTTTGACATTTTTTCACCAATGATATCCTCAGACTCCCACTTAAAAATACGCTCAGCGGCTGGATTAAAGGCCTGAATGAGCCCCTGCAAATCAAATGTGACAACACCTTCTGCAATGTTATCGATAATCGCCCTTAAATTTTCCTGACTATCACGTAACTGCCCCTCGTTCTTAACGCGCTCAGAAACATCTCGGATAATAATAGAATACGTCTCATGCTCACTCACCTTTACTCGTTTTCCGTAAAGCTCAACAGTCATAAAACAGTTATCTTTTGAAAGCGCACTAACTTCTATCAGCGACTGCTCACTATTCGCCGTTATTCGCTCAAGAAAAGAATCTTTAGAAGAAGCCTCTCGATTGGAAAGCTCAGGAAAAATAAAATCAATATTTTTTCCAATAACTTCGTTTTCAAGATAACCAAACATCTTCATTACAATGGAATTAATATTGGTAATAACACCAAGGTTATCGCAAATAATTACGCCGTCTGTAGTTGCATCAAGAACGCTATGTAGTCTCAATTCAATTTTGAGCAGATCATGCGAAAGCGCATAGCTGTTTTCTTTTATCGCTTCAATATCAGTATTGTTTTTAGCCAGTTGCGCTTCTAGTTTTTGATTTATCGTCAACAAACGTCGTCTTGAAAAAAGATTGTACTCAAGAGCAAGTAGCCCCAGTAAGACTAACGCTATGATTATTGGAATTTGTAAAGATTTATTATTATAAACCTGAAGAAGCATAGAAGAAAAAGAGCCATCTATATCTCCAGAGGTACCAACAATCCATTCCCCCCATAATTCACGACCACCGATAACACTTATTTTTTCATAGTAATTCAGTTCACTTTCTGCCAATGATGGATGATTATGTCTATCTATCGCCTCGTATTTAACGCCATCCAGTTTAAGGTAATAATTATCCGTGAGTGATTTTTGCAACTGGGACTGGCTAATAACCATAGTCATCATCATTAATCGTACATCAGTTAAATTCAAATTCAGCGGGACTGAGTATAAAATATGATGTGGAGAGTGGTCTGAAATACTACTAATAATAACCGCTCTTGCGTCACCTTGTCGGTTATCTCTGTTTTTATCAAGCCACTCATAATGCTTTTGAAGATGAAGAGAGTCTATATTACTAATACCACCAGATAACAGTGCGTAGTTAAGTTCATTATCACCTCGCTGAATCACTAGCATATCTAACAATGAAATTGATCTTTGAACTTCGCTGATGGTGCTTAATAAAGCATCTTTATGATGAAGCTGATTAATTTCACTACTGAGTTTAGACGACCCATTCTGGCCAACAAGGCTTTTTATCTGCTGAGCCACTTTCTCAACATAAAGATCGATAGTATTAAAGTCTTGCTCAATTAATGACTTGATTTTTTTAATCTGGTTTTTTTCATGATGTTCATAGTTAGCCATCACACTCGATATTAATTGCTGATAGTGCCAGTTCATCACTATCACTGCAGCAATACCAAAGATTAAAATAATAACTTGACCTAATCTCTTCACAGTTGCAACCTGAACCTTTCATTTATCATCATTGACACAATACTTTTCGATACAACACTATGACTTCACTTTAAAGGTCATATCGGCATTATTTTTTACCGCATTAGAGTAACACTATGATTTTGCGATACAATTACTCTCACGCAATTATTATTATGTTTTCTAATGTAAATCATATTGTTACGTAAAATAACTATTTTTTCATAGCGCAGGGCCCATTTACGATGATTACCACACAAACCACCAACCGCTGGGATGAAGCAACGGCCGCTCAGCTATCAGATGACCTTTCACTTCGCGTCTATAGTTCACGCCTACTGGGGCAGGATAAAACCCTGGTGTTACACGGCGGAGGCAACACCTCCGTCAAGATCGAAGAGACAACCATTACCGGCGAGCGTGAAGAGATCCTCTATGTAAAAGGTAGCGGTTGGGACCTGGAGACCATTGAGGCGGCTGGCTTCTCGCCTGTACGCCTGCAACATCTGATCAAGCTAGCGGCACTAGAGCAGCTTTCCGATATTGACATGGTCAACGAACTACGCACTCACATGACGCTCGCAAGCGCACCAACCCCATCGGTCGAAGCGATTCTACACGCCACTATTCCACATAAATTTGTCGACCATACACATTCCGCTGCCGTTGTCTCGATCACTAACACTCAAGATGGCGAAGCACGTATTCGAGAAATTTATGGTGATGATGTCGTCATCATTCCGTACGTCATGCCGGGTTTTGATCTGGCACGCCTGTGCGCTGAGCGCTTTCGCGAAGAAGCAACAGACAAGACC
>CALZIG010000084.1 GCA_945787585.1 uncultured Gammaproteobacteria bacterium
GAGCATGTAGCTGCCAGGGACGCCGGACTGGCTGCGTTGCCCCATGAACATCAGTAGCTCACCGCTTTCATTGAAGATCTGCACATTACCGAAGGCGCTGTCGATGACGTAAACATTGCCATCGGGGTCGGTGGCGATCCCTTTGGGGCGGGCGAACTGGCCGGGGTAGCGGCCGATGGAGCCGAACGCGAGTTTAAAACTGTCGTCATTATTAAATGCCTGCACGCGGAAGTTGCCGCCATCGACGACATACCATTCACCGTTGAGGCTGGTGGTGATCTGGAGCGGCAGGTTGAACTCTCCTGCTTCGATGCCGCGCTGGCCGATGGTGTTGATCGCTTCGCCTGTGGCGAGATCAAATACGACCACGTTGTGGCTTTCAGATTCGACACCGCCAGTATCCACTACATAAAGCTTTGTACCGTCGCTGCTGACGGCAACATCGGTGGGGCGACTGAACACCTCCTTGCTGCCCATGCGGCGCACAAACACGCCATTGGCATCGTACTCCATGATGCGCAGTGCGCTAATGTCAGCGACATAGAGATGGCCGTTGGGGCCGACATCGATGCCGAGTGGTTTGCTCAGTGCGCCCGGTTGGGTCGCGCCGATCTGGCTAAAGCGTTTGGCGGGGATATCGAACAGCAGTACCGCGCGCTGTACCGAATCACTCACATAGACCTTGCCCTGGTGGACGGCGACATCGAACGGTTTCACCATCCCTTTGGAGATGCGCGCTTCACCGGTGGCCAGTAATCTGAATCGCTCCGAGCCGGAGAGTTCTTCAATGTCATCGTTATATAGCAACGTACGTTCAAAAATGAAACGGGGCTCTGCGGGCGGTGGCGGATAGACCGGCGGTTCAAACGGTGCAGCGGGTTCAGGGGTGGCGGCGCAGCCTGCGAGTACAAACAGTATGACAGTCGTGGCGACAACTGAGATGATCCGCTTTGACAATAGACGACCCGGGCCTATTTGATATGGCATGTTTCACACAATCGGTCGGCACGGTCGCGCAGCAGTACCTGAATGTCTGGATTGTGTACGTTATGACAGGAGGCGCATTCAACGCGTTCATCGTAGAGTTTTACGCCGTTGTCGAAGCCGTAGGGGCTGTCGGGCTGTCTGAAATCGAGATCTTTGGAACTGAGCCCAGCGTAGCGCATTGAGATCGGATGATCGTTGGTGAGGTCGGTGCCGATATGTTTGATCGCAATATTATGCGCGACACGACCGTTGTGGCATTTCGCGCAGTTCATGGTGTTGTCGCCACCGTTGATACGCAGGTGCATCGCCGCATCTTCGGAACTACGCCAGCCGTTGGGACGGAATACGGTCATGTCGACCCCCATGGTGCCGTCGTGGCACGAGAGGCAGAGCAGGCTGATGGGGCTGGGGGATTTGACCTTATTTTCGAGCGTGCGGCTATTGTAGAGGTCGTAGCTGTGCTCAGTTGCAGGTGCGAATCGGTTCCACCCTTCGATACCGCCAAAGGGGGCGGTCTCTGCCCCTTCCTGTTCCGGTGGAATGTGGCAGTAGACGCATGAGGTGCCGTAGTCGGAAAAGGCGACGCCGGACATCGCAACCACGCCGACGCGTTTATTGAGTCCGGTGAAATCATGTTTGGTGCCGAGGATGGTGTTGGTGCCTTCAGCTGCGATCGCCCCATATGACACGACGCACCCTAAGGAGAGGATGGCGATCAAATGAATAAATTGGCTAAGTCGCTGTTTCACGTAATTTATATCCTTAAGCGGCTGTTGAATCAGAACTTCAGCGGCTCAGGATCCCCCCGGTTGCACTACGTCTATTTTTTGCAGGCAGGCTGCTTATTTAATGACCAAGAATAAAGCTATCATTGGCGTGGCGCAACTATTTGTTTTGCGTCACAATAGAGTGCTATGAATGAGATCATGAATGGACTGAAATTTTACGTGATTTATCCGCGATTAATAACGGCGCTACTGACCTCTGCACTCTGCTCTGTGACAGCCGTGCAGGCGATGCCGGGGGCGACCGCTGCCGATGATGCCGCAGTGGCAACAGCGTCAGCATCGCCTGCTGAATTGTCGCAGGCGGCGCAGTTCGCGCCGCTATATCGTCAAAACTGTTCGGCCTGCCACGGGGATAAAGGCGATGGCAAGAGTCGTGCTCAGAACGGCCTGCGCCCACCGCCGCGTAACTTTACCACCGCAGCCGCATGGCAGGAGCTGAGCCGTGAGCGGATGATTACCTCGGTGACCTTTGGTCGTCCCGGCACTGCGATGGTGGGATGGCAGGGGCGGCTGAGTGAGGCGCAGATCGCTGGCGTGGTCGATTACGTGCGCGAGACGTTCATGCGTGAACCGCCATTGATAAATACGGCATTGAAAAATAAGGCATCGAAAGACGCGCCACCGGCAAAGGTGGCATTGGTAGATGATGTGCCAACTCATGCCGTCGCATCGACCTCGAATGTTGCATTGTTCCGCAGTGGTCGCACCGGTCGTGAAATTTACAAACGGCACTGTTCGGCCTGTCACGGGGATAAAGGGAATGGCTCGACCTGGACCAAAACTGGGCTCAATCCGCCGCCGCGTGATTTCACGACCGCCGAAGCGAAAGAATACCTGAGCCGTGAACGCATGATCACCTCTGTGACCTATGGCCGCACCGGCACTGCGATGATGCCGTTTAGTGCGCGGCTATCGTCAACCGAGATTGAAACCGTGGTCGATTACATTCGCGGCGGCTTTATGCGCGTGGCAGGCGTCGCAGTGCCGGCGGATACAGACATCGCCGATGCGGCAACTAATCCACACGCCGCCGCGCCGCATGTGCGCAATCACCCGGGGGCAGATGCCACGGCGGGTGCGATGCCGCTGGCACCTAATCAACCACAGCCACCAGCGAGCCATCAGTTATCGCGACCGTCGCTGGTGGAATCTGATATGACACTGCAGTTACCGCACGGTCTGGTGGGGGATGTGGCGGCTGGGCGTGAGTTTTTTATGAACAACTGCTTTACCTGTCACGGCGTGCGCGGCGATGGCAACGGGCCACGTTCATCGTTTATTACGCCACGTCCGCGTAATTTTCTTGGCGAACGTGCGCGCAAGACGCTTAATCGCCCGGCGCTGTTTCGTGCCATCTCGATGGGGCTACCCGGCACGGTGATGCCGGCGTGGGGCAAGGTGCTCGATAATCAGCAGATTGCCGATGTCACTGAGTTTGTCTTTCAAACCTTCATTCAGCAGAAAAAAAAAGTGACCACATCGAGCGAGCTGACGACGGAGTAATCATAGAGCCCGGATTGGCATCGTCGAGTGGCGCGCCGATTGACACTTCAATTGACACGTCGATTGACACGTCGATTGACACACAGGACGGGGCGTTGGATGGGCAGCCACTGGGTCGTCATATCTACAATAATTACTGTTACTTTTGCCACGGTTACAGCGGTAATGCAGAGACGCTGGCCGCGACCTATCTGGATCCCAAGCCGCGCAACTTCACTGCATTAACACTGGCCGACATCTCGCGTGAGACGATGATTAAGTCGGTCACGCAAGGGCGCGAAGGTTCTGCGATGATGGCCTTTGCATCGGTATTGAGTCGTGCCGAGATTGAGGCGGTGGTCGACTATGTGCGGCGTGTTTTTATTGCTGGCGATGGCATCAATACCCGTTACCACACGCTGGAAAATGGCTGGGAAGATCACGAGCGTTACGCGCCCGCATTTCCGTTTGCAACGGGTGAGATCGCACTCGATACGCCGTTGCCGCAGTTAACCGCGACGCAGCGTGAGGGGCGACAACTGTTTCTGACGGCCTGTATCACTTGCCATGATCGTTCACGGGTGCAGGAAGAGGGGCAGTGGTGGGATCCGCGTGCAGTGTCGTTTCCGCGTGGCGGCTATCTGCCGGGTGATGATTTAGCCGTGTCGGAGGTTGATGCTGTTTCATCGGCGACACCGTTTGCGCGGCACGAGATTGCGCCCACGGTTGAAGGGCTGTCACCCCAACAGCGGCGCGGCGAACAGATTTTTCAGGCCAACTGTGCCTTCTGCCACGGGGCGACGGCGACCGGGCGCAACTGGGTCGGCAGTTTCCTGCAGCCGCATCCGCGTGACCTCACCGATGCAGCGGCGATGGCCGGGATGACACAGCAGCGACTGACTCATGTGATCACTGAAGGGCTGCCCGGCACCACGATGCCCGCTTGGGGTGGGGTGTTAAATGGTGAAGAGATCGAAGCCGTGGTCGCTTATGTCATGCGGGTCTTTGTGCCTGATAGTGGCGCGCTGCAGTAGCCGATAATTTGTTTGTGACAAGCGTTGGTTTTTTCTATCGCCTGCATCGCGTATCATGCTTCCTTTATTTCCCTAATCATTTAAGCAGGACAGGTCATGAGTAGTAAGCAGATCAAAGTAGCAGTGGTCGGCGGCACCGGTTATACCGGGGTTGAGTTGCTTCGTCTGCTGGTGAATCATCCTCA
>CALZIG010000085.1 GCA_945787585.1 uncultured Gammaproteobacteria bacterium
TCTCGCTGCTACGCGCCGAAGCGCATATTCGTCCACGCCTCGCGTTGATCGGCAACGCCGCGCACGTACTCCATCCGATCGCAGGACAGGGTTTTAACCTCGGCATTCGTGATGTCGCCGCACTGGCGCAGGTCATCGTTGAAGCGCAAGCCAATGACATCGGCACGCTATCGGTACTCAACCAATATGCGCAGTGGCGTCAACACGATCAGGATTGCGTTACCCACCTCACCGATGGACTGGTGCGCATCTTCTCCAACCAGATCACCCCGCTGGTGATCGCGCGCAACAGCGGTCTGCTGGCGATGGATCTACTGCCCCCCCTCAAACGCGCCTTAATGCGCCAGACCATGGGACTGGCCGGCAAACTCCCCAGACTCGCGCGCGGTATTCCACTGCAATGATTAATGAGAACACATGATGAATGCTGATTATGATGTCGTGATTATCGGTGGCGGCATGGTCGGCAACACGCTCGCCTGCGCGCTGGGGGGGAGCGATCTCAAGGTGGCGATTATTGAAGCGCGTCCCGCCGAGATAGAATGGCCACCAGAGAGTATCGGCATGCGTGTCTCCGCGATCACCGCAGCATCACAACAGATCTTCACCGCGCTCGGCGCGTGGGACGCGATGTCTGCGATGCGCATCAGTCCGTTCCGCGAGATGCGAGTGTGGGATGCCGAGGGCAACGGCGCAGTCCATTTCGACAGCGCCGAGATCGGGCAGGATAAACTCGGCCATATCATCGAAAACCGTGTCATTCAGGCCGCGCTGACCCAACGTGTTACCGCGTTCGACAATGTTGAACTGCGCTGCCCCGAACAACTCGAAGACCTCGATACCAGCGGCGCACTGGCGCAACTGCAACTCAAGGAAGGCGGCACCATCAGCGCACGGCTGGTGGTCGGAGCCGATGGCGCCAATTCACGCGTACGCCAACACGCTGGCATCGAAACCGATGGCTGGCCCTATCATCAAAGCGGTGTCGTCACCACGATACACACTGAACTGCCACACCAGGAAACCGCGTGGCAACGTTTTATGCCCAACGGACCGCTTGCCTTCCTGCCGCTCAATAACGGCGGCTGCTCAATCGTCTGGTCAACCACACCAGAACATGCCGATGAACTGCTGGCATTGAGCGACGAGGAATTTCTCATCGCGCTATCACACGCCTCGGAACATCGCCTCGGCAACGTGATTGAAGTCGGACAACGCGGCGCGTTCCCCCTCAATCGGCAACACGCCAACACCTACATCGGCAACCACCTGGCATTGATCGGCGATGCCGCCCACACCATCCATCCACTCGCCGGACAGGGGGTCAACCTCGGCCTGCTCGACGCCGCTGCGCTCGCCGAAGTACTACTCGATGCGCACGCCAAAGGCAAAGCGATCGGCGCAACACACATCCTGCGCCGCTATGAACGCTGGCGCAAAGGCGACAACCTGATCATGATGACGGCGATGGATGGCTTCAAAAAACTCTTCGGTAGCGAAGCACTCTCCCTCAAATGGCTGCGCAACGAAGGGCTCTCAATCACCGACAAACTGCCTGTACTCAAAAATCAGATCATGCTGCATGCGATGGGGTATAAAGGGGATCTGCCTGCGCTGGCGCGGTATGCGGCCGCATAAACATCAGTTATTATTAGAATTTTAAGTGTGAGATACCATTAAAGCGCATATTCCTAGAGTTTATGACATAATTTGCCTGCACTTGTAGGTTTAGTAAACTGAGTCCTCGTACGATACATATATAATGAATAGTCAATTACCTAAAAAAATGAAGCAAGACGCCATTGTTGAAGCGCTATTCGAAGTGCGCTTTGACTCGTCTGATATTGGCGAAGTTGTGGTTGGTAGGCTCAATGATATTGGCTCGTGGGCTGACTATCCATCAGTCAGGTTGCCACAAGCGGATATTCCAGAGAGAATTCGTTCCGCTGATCCTGCATTCAAATATGTTCCCACAATTGAAAAAACATCGCCCGACAAAACCCGCTCCATTCGTATAGGATCGCGTGTGATTTCGTATCATGTATACGAACCATATCCAGGTGGGGATTGCTTTGAAAAAGAACTCAATAACATGGTGGCATGCCTTTTTGATAAAATAAAAGACATTCAAATTAACAGACTAGGCTTCCGTTACGTCAATTTCTTAACTGCATCAAAACACGATATAAACGGTTTAAATGATTTATCACTGAATCTTTCAGTTGGTGGAGAACAATTAATCGATAATGTGAATTTAGCTTTCATGGAAAATGCAAGTGACAAACATGTCGTAGTAAGTAAACTTGCCTCACCGCAATTTTTACAGCCAGGAGGCTCTATTCCAACTGATCTTATAGCTGTAATAGATATCGATGTATTTACGCCAGATACATATATTTCAAATGATATTAGCTCTTTAAATGAATGGATCTCACAAGCAAGGGTTTATGAAAAGGCGAATTTCTTTTCATTTTTCTCAGATGAACTAAAAACTAGTTTAGTGGAGGAGTAGAGCCTTATGGACATAATGCCCGTCGATGATTATTTGTATTACACGCGTTATAGCACACCAGCAACACTTGTTCAGGAAATGGCTTACCAAGCATCTGGGGGTAGAAGAGTTCAGCATGCAAGTCCTATTGCTGAAATTACTCATGGAGTACACTTTTCTATTCCGGATACAAATATTCATACCACCATACCTATACAAGATAGATTTCTCACTGCTGAAGAAGATCAAGCTTTATGGCGCGCACTTAGAAGCTCAGCAAAGCTTATTTCAAAAGGTCGTTTGAAAAATAAATAACAATGGATGTTACTGATGCCTACAAAGCAGTAACATCAACTGATCATTATGATTATGGGAAGTTCTTCAGCGTAGATACTTCTGGCATATTAGGTGTTGGGCAAATTTTTGAAGGTATACGCTATCCTGTTTTTGATAAAAATGATGGCTTATTTGATACGGTTGAAGGACTTGTCTACATCCTAACGCACGAATGCGACATTTCAACCGAAAACCAAAGGCCATTCAATGACTACTTGATATTGTGCCCAATCTTTTCATTAGAAAACTGCATTAACGAATTAAGTGCTTCCTTATCCGATGAGCTATTACTGGGCTTTCTTGCTAATCTAGGTGCTGATCGCGTTAGTCGCGTAGTATACATCCCGCCCTTACCAACTTTAGAGTACGGTGGGATTATGTACTTAAATCAAATCTCCCATACCCATGTAAGTTCATTCAACTATGATGCCGCGACAAGAATAGCCTCCGTAACATCTTATGGATTAAGGATAATTGATTATAAGGTTACTAATCACCTTCTTCGACCTAAAACAGCAAATTTACCGCTTATGCAATATTAACAACAAAACATTTACTGTAATCCAATGCTATTTCGATGCCGCGCCTGCCGACTCTCCAGACTGCGCTTCGATGAGCGCTTCTGTTGCAGGCTCTGTTGCTCAATCAAAAAGGCGGGCATTGAGCTTAACCCCGAGGCCTGATGATCTTGCCGCAACACTTCAGTCGCCGCTTCACTGCTGACACCCGCTACCACTGTCAGATAACGGTACAACAACTCAAACAGACGCTTCAACGCCAGCCGGTGCGTCTGTCCGGTTTCTGCAAACAGCCAGTCACTCAATTGAATAAACCCCTCGAAGGCGTTATCGGCGAGCACGTGTTCCATCGCTTTTTTAAAGCGACCCGAATTACTGATCATATCCCAGTAGCGGGCGAAACGATTGAGCCGCTGCATGGTGATAAAGTCGATGCGGTCGGTACTGAGGATGTTGTACGGTGGATTCGGGTTGTAACGCATTGCGTATTCATCGGTATGGCGTACCAGTGGCGTACCGCGTAACCGCTTAAGGATGCCGACCTGTATCTCGTGCGGATTGATTGCCGCGAGTCTGTTAAAGCCCTGCGCAAAACTGCTGATATCTTCGCCCGGCAGGCCAATGATCAGATCGGCGTGGATATGCGCGTTGCTATGGGCACGAATCCACTCGAGGTTCTCCGTACTTTTATCGTTGTCCTGTTTGCGGCTGATCAACGCCTGCACTTCAGGGTTGAAACTTTGAATGCCGATCTCAAACTGTAACGCCCCTTCGGGGAAGCGCTGGATCATCTCTTTTAGTGCCTCCGGCAGATGGTCGGGGATCAATTCAAAATGGAGAAAGAGATCGTCACTCATCCGCTCAAGAAAAAACTCCATGATGCGAATGCTGTCTTTGACCTTTAAATTGAAAGTACGGTCGATAAACTTAAAATGGCGTGCGCCGCGCTCATAAAGGATTTTCATCTCATCCAGAAACAGCTGCTGGTCGAACGCTTTGGCGCTCTTATCGAGTGCCGAAAGACAGAACTCGCATTTGAACGGACATCCGCGAGAGGCCTCGACGTAGATCAGGCGATTCGCAATATCTTCATCGCTGTAAAGCCGATAAGGGAGCGCCAGTTCTGATAGTTTAAATGGGATCGCATTGATAATCTTGCGCGACGGCGCTTTATCGGCAAGCAGTTCACGACAGAGCACCGCGAATTCAAAGTCTGCGGTACCGCAGATCACATAATCGGCGAGTTCAACAATCGGCTGCTGATCCTGTTCAAAACTGACCTCCGGCCCACCCAGTACGATGATCGTCTCCGGGCTCACCTGTTTCAGCAGCGCGACCAACTGCGTGGTCTGTTCGATATTCCAGATATAGACACTCAACCCGATAATGCGCGGCTTTTCGAGCAGCAGTTTTTCAGCGACATCAATCGGGCGGGCATCGATGATAAATTCACGGATGGCGGTATCCGCTTGCAGCTCGCCCATATTGGCCAGCAGATAACGCAAACCCAAGGAGGAGTGAAAATAACGTGCATTGAGTGTCGCAAGGATAATCGGTGTCATTGTGCTATTGTGCCATTTTTTTAGCGCCATCGCGCGAGGCAAACTTTGTTAGACGTTCTTTACCGGGATGAGCAGCTCATCGCGATCAACAAGCCTGCGGGGCTGCTGGTGCACCGCTCGATGATCGACCGCCACGAGACTCGGTTCGCGCTGCAGATGGTGCGGGACCAGATCGGGCAGCGCGTCTATCCGCTCCATCGCCTCGATAAGCCGACCTCGGGTGTTTTGCTGTTCGGCCTCAATGCCGAGATCGCGCGCCAGATGGGTGAGGTGTTTAGTGCACGCGAGACGGAAAAGCAATATCTTGCTGTCGTACGCGGTTACACTGCGGCCGATGCAGTGATCGATTATCCGCTCAGGGAAGAGCTCGATAAAATGAGCGACCGGCAGGCCGACCAGAACAAAGCGGCCCAACCCGCCATCACCGAATACCAGCGACTGGCGACCGTGGAGCTACCCCATGCCGTGGGCCGCTATTCCACGGCACGCTATTCACTGATTAGCGTCAGCCCAAAAAGCGGGCGCAAACACCAGATACGCCGCCACATGAAACATATCTTTCATCCGATAGTGGGTGACACCACCCACGGCGATGGCAAACATAACCA
>CALZIG010000086.1 GCA_945787585.1 uncultured Gammaproteobacteria bacterium
AATGTTTAGCATTACCACTAAATCTCGAGTTTTCACCCACCCCCTAACCCCCTCCCGTCAAGCACCCAAAGGGCATAAAGGAGGGGGGACAAAATTCAGTGTAATCCTCTTAAGTAAGTGCCATTCAGGTCTAGGGTCTTTTACAGAAAAAATATAATCGACCTTAAGCGCTGATCATTTCGCCGCACTAGCCACTGCCACCTGGTTGCCACCAACAGATTTGACCTGGTACATGGCCTCATCGGCCGCCTTTATGATGTCCGAAGATTCAATTCCATCATTCGGATAGGTGGCGACGCCGATACTCACCGTAGTCGTGACGTCTGGGCCGGAAAATTTATAGTCTTGTACCGAATGTAGAACAAATTCGGCCAGTTCTTCGGCGGCGGCCTTGGGTGTTTCCGGCAGTACCAACAAGAATTCCTCACCACCGTAACGCGCCGCCAGGTCCGAATTACGCATGCAGTCTTGTAGAACAAGAGAAAACTCGCGCAACAGTGCATCGCCTTGAGCATGACCATATTTATCGTTATAGAGCTTGAACTTATCGATATCTAGAAACAACACTGAAAATGTTTTTTCATGGCGGCGAGCGCGGGCCAATTCTGTTTTTAGATACTCATTAATATAACGATAATTGAAGAGGCCGGTTAGTCCGTCTCGAATCGAAAGATCTTTCAGGACTTTATTAATATTTTCCAGCTCAGAAGTATCATGCTTCAGCTTTTCAACCAGCGCTTTATTACCCTCGATCATTTCGATTTTCTCAATCGCCCTGGCTACAGTCGCGGTAACAAGCTCCAGATTTTCGAAGGGCTTCAATAGAAATTCGTAAGCCCCGAAGCGTAATGCTTCGGCCGCATAGTCAAATTGGGCATGGCTTGTCATCACCACTACCTGAGCATCAGGATTGATCTCTCTAATTTTCGCCGAAAGCTCGAGCCCACTCATTCCTGGCAGGCGGATATCGACGATCAACAGTGGGTAATTATGCTTCCGGTACAACTCGAATGCTTCCTCACCACTTGAGGCAGTCGTTACGGCATGTCCTTCGTCCGTCAACAATTTATCGAGTACGAAGCACAAATTTGCTTCGTCATCAACGACTAAAATTCCGGTACCTTGTTTCATTTTAGATCCACCGCTACTACTCTATTTCGCCCACTGTCTTTAGCCTCAAGCAGCGCCTCTTCAACATGCTGAATAATTTCTGATCCTTCCTCGCCATCACCAGGATATCCGGCAACACCTATGCTGACGGTGACAGTGCCTTCCGGCTGAGTTTCCTGCCCCTCGAACGGGTAATCTTCCACCGATTTCCGAATCTTTTCCGCCAATGCTATCGCGCCATCCTTGGTGGTTTCCGGCATTATTACCACAAACTCATCACCATCATAGCGGCACGCGATGTCAGTAATTCTGATGCTGGATCTCAATAGATCAGCCATAAAACGCAGCAGATCATCACCACACGCTTGACCGTACGTTTCGTTGTATTGTTGCAGGCTATCTACATCAACCTTTAACAGTGAAACTGCGTGGTTATAACGATGCGAACGTATAAACTCTGACTCGAAGTATCTTTGGAAATATTTCTTGTTAAATAGGTTGGTGAGGCTATCGCTGGTAGTCAACTCAGTAAGCTCTTGATTTGCACGTTCCAGCTGCGAATTATATATACGAAGTTTTTCGTCTAATTCGTTTTTCTCTTGGTTTAGACGAATTTTTTCCTTAACTCGCGCAGCGACTGATGAGATCGTATGCAGAGACTCAAATGGCTTGGCGAGATAGTCATAGGCTCCATCGCGCATAGCCTGTACTGCTGTATCCAACGATGCATAACTGGTTATGATGACTACTTCTATACTTGAATTAAGGCTTCTTATCTTCTTTAGAAGCTCCATGCCGCTCATACCACTCATACGAATGTCGGTAATAACTAAATTGAATGGCCGTTTTAAGATCAAGTCAAACGCAAGTTCGCCGGATTCCGCAGTTGTAACGCGATAACCATCATCGATTAGCACCTGCGACACGACTCTACGAATAGACTCCTCGTCATCGACAATCAGAATATCAAATTGATCATTTATCAAGACTGCTTAATGTCCCTGGCATGTTAACAATTCATATAAGTTTGACATGAAAATTATTATCCAATAATCATCCTGTCATGGCAAATATACTGTGCCGCTTTCGTCAGCACTCTGTCTACCCGGTGAACAGTCCGCCACAGGAAAACGAACAATAAATGTTGCGCCTTCGCCAAGCTGACTATCAATTGAAACAGTGCCCATGTGATCCTTGATAATGCCAAAGGTCACAGACAAACCGAGCCCAGTCCCCACACCCACTTCCTTGGTGGTAAAAAACGGTTGGAAAATCTTATCCTGAATATCTTCAGGTATTCCTGGTCCATTATCGCTAACGCGGATCTCGACTTGATCGTTCTCCACCAAGGCGGTCGACACCATCACCTTACCAGGCTTATCGGCCATAGCTTGTTGGGCATTAATCATAAAATTCATGACTATTTGCTGTATCTGGTTGCCGTTGCCCATTATTTTTGGCAATCCATCCGCCAAGTCTTGTTCAATTTTCACACCATTAATCGTTAGTTGGTGATCAACAATCGTGATTGCATTTATTATTACGCTATTGACTTCTACTGGAATGAAATTGACTATTTCCTGACGCGCAAATCTCATTAAATTATCAATAATCTCTTTGCAGCGCTTGGTTTCAAACTCGATACG
>CALZIG010000087.1 GCA_945787585.1 uncultured Gammaproteobacteria bacterium
CGGCCCATCGGACGCACCGCTTCTTCGCTGAAACGGATCGACTTACCGGCGCTGGTCATCAGCATCACATCTCGAGTGCCGTCAGTAATCGCGACCCCGATCAGGCAGTCATCGTCACGCAGTTCCAGCGCAATGATGCCGTTGGAGCGTGGCCGTGAAAAATCAGGTAGCGGTGTCTTTTTAACCACACCACTGCTGGTCGCCATCAACACAAACTTGTTGGCGTCGTAATCCGGCACCGGCAACATCGCGTTGATGCGCTCACCCTCTTCCAGCGGTAACAGATTGATGATCGGCTTGCCACGCGCGGTACGGCTCGCCTGCGGCAGCTCGTAAACCTTCTTCCAGTAGACTTTGCCACGGCTTGAGAAACAGAGAATCGTGTCGTGGGTATTGGCAATGATCAGCTTGTCGATGAAATCCTCATCTTTCATGCTGGTGGCAGACTTACCGCGACCGCCCCGTTTTTGTGCCTGATACATGTCGAGCGACTGCGCCTTCACATAACCGCCATGCGACAACGTCACCACCACATCTTCTTCACTGATCAGATCCTCCAGTGTCAGGTCATGCGATGACGCCAGAATCTCGGTACGACGCGCATCGCCGTACTGGTCTCGAATCTCCGTTAACTCATCGCGGATCACCTGCATGAGGCGATCAGGATTCGTTAAAATCTCAAGCAGCTCCGCAATAATACCAAGTATCTCTTTGTATTCATTTAATATCTTATCTTGCTCAAGCCCCGTTAACCGGTGCAGACGCAGGTCAAGAATCGCCTGTGCCTGTATCGGTGAAAGGCGGTAACCGTCTTCACTCAAACCAAACTCTACGGCGAGTTCTTCGGGACGCGTGGTCGCATCGGCCCGATCGAGCATGTCGCGCACCGCACCGGGACGCCAGCTCTTTGCCACCAGCGCGACCTTCGCTTCCGCTGGATTTGCTGCCGACTTGATCAGCGTAATGATCTCATCGATATTGGACAGTGCCACCGCCCACCCTTCGAGGATATGGGCGCGATCACGCGCCTTGCGTAGCTCGAACACCGTGCGGCGTGTGACCACTTCACGGCGGTGGCGAATAAACGCCTCCAGGATCTGCTTCAGATTGAGCAGCTTTGGCTGACCATCGATCAGTGCCACCATGTTGATGCCGAAGACGTTCTGCATCTGGGTCTGCTTGTAGAGGTTATTGAGCACTACTTCGGTCACTTCACCGCGTTTGAGTTCGATCACCATCCGCATACCGTCTTTATCAGATTCATCACGTAACTCACTGATACCCTCAAGCTTCTTCTCTCGCACCAGTTGTGCAATCTTCTCTAGCAGGTTGGCCTTATTGACCTGATACGGCAGCTCGGTAACGACAATCCGTTCACGATCATTATGCTTTCCGTAGGGTTCAAAGTGACTACGCGCACGAATATGAATACGACCACGGCCGGTGTAGTAGGCCTCCTGAATGCCACGCACGCCATTGATCATCGCCGCGGTCGGGAAGTCTGGTCCGGGGATAAAATCAAGCAGTCGCGCAATGCCCATCTCCGGATCATCGATCAGCGCCAGACAGGCGTTGACCACTTCGGTCATATTATGTGGCGGAATATTCGTCGCCAGCCCCACCGCGATCCCGGCCGAACCGTTGATCAACAGATTGGGGATACGCGCCGGAAAGACCACCGGCTCTTTTTCAGATTCATCGTAATTGAGGGTGAAGTCGACGGTCTCTTTGTCAAGATCGGCAATCATTTCATGCGCAATCTTGGACATGCGCACCTCGGTGTAACGCATCGCCGCCGGCGAATCGCCATCGACTGAACCGAAGTTACCCTGACCATCGACCAGCATGTAGCGCAGTGAAAAAGGCTGCGCCATACGGACGATCGTATCGTACACGGCCGAGTCACCGTGTGGATGGTACTTACCGATCACGTCACCGACGACACGCGCCGATTTCTTATAGGGTTTGTTCCAGTCATTATTGAGGCCGTGCATCGCGTAAAGTACGCGGCGATGAACCGGCTTCAGGCCGTCTCTGACATCCGGCAAGGCACGCCCTACAATGACGCTCATCGCGTATTCCATGTAGGAGCGTTTCATCTCCTCTTCAATATTGGTGGAGAGTATCTCTTTGGCGATTTCGCTCATCGGGGAATCTATCTGTCCTGTCTGAATGGCGTATTAATTGTCTGATGCCCAGCATCTGCGCCGGCCTATTTTCACCAGCACATCTTCACCGGATTATTTTCACTGACGGGGTCTGACTGACGGGTATCTTCCCGTGTTCGTTCACCCGCCCCTGCTCTCTCATATCAAGCGCGAAATAGTACCATAAAGCGGGGCCAAACCACACCTTTGTAGCGCAGCAGCGTCGATCTGAGCGCTTTTTCAGTGCAAAGCCAGCCCAGCCCCTCGGAGGATCATAACGTCATGGCTACTGCACCGAATAAAACCAGACACAATCCCGGCTTAATCCAGACTCACCCCGCCATCAATGCGGCCATTTTTGCGGTATCCGGCTGTAACACCACCCCGCGCTCAGTGACAATCGCATCGACCAGTTCAGCCGGGGTCACATCAAATACCGGGTTCCACGCCCGCGCGCCTTCTGCCGCCACCCGCTGGCCACCGAACGAGAGCAACTCATCCTCGGCGCGCGCCTCAATCGGGATCTGCTCACCGGTGGCAAGTGACATGTCGATGGTCGAGGTCGGCGCCACCACCATCAACTTCACGCCGTGGTAACGGGCGCTGATCGCCGCATGGTAGGTGCCGATCTTATTGGCGACATCACCATTGGCGGCGATACGGTCCGAACCGACGATCAACCACTTCACCTCACCCTGTTTCATCAAATGCGCGCCTGCGCCATCGGCCAGCAACGTGACCGCAATGCCGTCGTGCAACAACTCCCACGCCGTGAGGCGCGAACCCTGTAGCCAGGGCCGGGTTTCATCCGCATAGACCTGGCTCACCTTGCCTGCCGCATGCGCCGCGCGGATCACCCCCAGTGCGGTGCCGTAGCCGGCAGTCGCGAGCGCACCGGCGTTGCAGTGGGTCATCACCGCGCAGCGCTGTTCGATCAGTGCCGCGCCCAGTTTCCCCATATGGCGATTGGCAGCAACGTCCTCGGCATCAATGCGGCACGCCTCAGCTTCCGCAACAGCACAAGGGTCGCCATTGATGGTTTCAAGCAACGTCCGCATGCGCTCGATCGCCCAGAAGAGATTGACCGCCGTCGGGCGGGATTCGGCCAGCAACGTCAAATCGGCCTCAAGCGCCTGGCGCCAGTCGCCCGCTGGCGCGGCGGCATAGCGCGCCACCACCGCCATCGCGACGCCATACCCCGCCGCCACGCCGATCGCCGGGGCGCCGCGCACCACCATATCGCGAATGGCGGCTGCCACTGCTGCCGCATCACTACACACTATATAGGTCTGTTGCAGCGGTAACAGGCGCTGATCCAGCAAACGCAGGCGCCCCTTTTCCCAGATTACCGCCCTCACCTCATCCAACTGCTGCTGCGCCATGCCTCATCCTCAAATCAAAAAAATGGCCCGTCATTCGTTAATGACCGGTTCGATATCTTACCGCAGATCTCGTAAACAACGCCAAATGGCCACAAAAAGGCGAGCCAACGAACGCCTATCAATAAGACTAAGGAACCTCTGATTTATTCATGAGATCGTATCTTGCGCCTAAAACATTCAGCTTCTGCGTTGAAAATCTTCGCAATAGCCCGCTATTACGTGCGATTCTCGCCTTAAATCTGAAAGTTTTAGATCACAATCTAC
>CALZIG010000088.1 GCA_945787585.1 uncultured Gammaproteobacteria bacterium
CTGGTCTAATTTTCAGCAATGGTGGCTATGAAACTGTCAGCTTCTCTGATCGATGCCTCCATCTCTTTAATTAAGCTAGTGACATTACCTTCAATGCTCACAAGTTCACCCTGTAGTGAAGCAATTGCGTGGGCATTGAGGTTGTGTTTCAGGAATAGCACCTGATCTTTAAAGGCCGCCAGAACGGGTGCCATTTTTGATTCTGCGCGCTTCATTGCAGTAAGCAGTTTTTTATAATGGCGTTTTGTTTGATTGTATTTCTGCTCACTACTGCGACGTAATTTACTGCTGGTGTATTCGCTGATCTCCTGCTTCCATTCGTCAAATAGCGCATCAGAAACCTCTTCCACTTTCGCAATTCGGCTGCTAACTTCGGCGGCCTTCTCTTCGCTCTCTTCATATTCATCATTGAGTTTTTCATACTTATCTTCGAGATCACCGCCTGAGAAATTCAGTTCTGCACTAAAGCGTTCGAGCGAAGACTTGAACTGCTGCTTTGAATCCACCTGCGCATCGCGTGCCTCTTCAACCCGGTCAACGAGTATGTCGCGCTTATGTACACCAAATTTCTCCATGGTGTTGAAATAGGCGGTGGCACAGCCAGTCGTCAGTAGTGCTGAAAATAACACTGTGATGATGGTTAAGCGTGAAGATTTATTCATTCGTCTATCCTGTCTTTCAGTAGGCAATCTAATAAGTTATATGGATTAGTGTTCGGGCGATTCATGACACCGTTATAATTACGAAGCTAGCACCCGCATAATGGCGGTGATTCTAGCATAATATGGTCGACCAGTTCGCTGTTCGAGGCAAGCCGATTACGTTTCATGAAAACTTATTTTTTTCCCCACAGATGGCGATTCAATCCGAGGCCTAATCCTGATATTCTTAATTTGAAGCTAAGTACTCTTTATACTCGATGAGGATAGTGTAATGAATGAGGAAACTGTTGTTGATTATGGCCCGTTGACTGGGCTTGTGGGAACCTGGAAGGGCGATAAGGGACTGGATATCGCACCTGAACCCGATGGCACTGAAAAGAACGCCTATTATGAGACACTCACCTTTGAAGCAGTAGGTGATGTTACCAATGCTGAACAGCAGGTCTTAACCGCGCTCCATTATCGCCAGATTGTGGCCCGCAAGTCGACCAACAAGGTCTTTCATGATGAGACCGGTTACTGGATGTGGGATGCTGCTGCAGGTGTGGTGATGCACTCGCTAACGATCCCACGCGCCGTTGCCGTGCTAGCAGGCGGTCACTATGATGGCCCCGATAGTGACAACAACGTGGTGCTGGAAGTGGCTGCGAAACTGGACGATCCTGACTGGCAGATTATCCAGTCGCCTTTTATGCGAGATAACGCCCGCACCACGGAATTTCGTCACCACATCACATTGAGTGGCGATAGCCTCAGCTATGCTGAAACGACCATTGTGGATATTTACGGCAAGCGTTTTGAACACACCGATGGTAACCAGCTCGTGCGGATGACAACTTAAATCATCAGGCATATAGCGGTTTAGGTAGGGGATCGCCCCCCGACGCCTCCCCTTTCTGTTATGGATCAATCTGAATGATTCAGAACTGACAGCGGCTCTTTAATATACCAAACTCAGGATTGTACCAAACTTAGGCAATTCATCATTTCTGATGAGGCGACATTGCTTCGTTAGCTGGATCTGATTTTTCTTAATAGTGTACTTGCCTCTCCTCACCAAACACATTAGATTTATATTTAAAAACAATAATTTAAATAAATTCATTTGGCAATCTACACTATTTTAGTGTGACGGCCCTCCCTGAACCATTACTTCAAACCCCAGCCCTTCTAAAAACTCATTATCTACTAGAGTTAGCCGATAAAAAATCTACTGTCTCGACTAACCAATGACCTGATATCGAGCTGTGAGTTCGACCGCAATCTAATATGAATCAGCAAATATAGGGATGTAATGAAAAACCTAAAACTAAGTATTACAGGAAAAATATTTACGGGGCTTTTTATGATGCTGGTAACACTGCTTACAGCAAGCCTGGCCGGTTATATCTCGACCAGTCGTTTATCGGATTCACTTAGTTATATTACAGGTGCGGCCTGGGACACTGCAGATGGTGCAATGGAAGGCTCCATCGGCATACAGCAACAAATTATCGTCAGCAACCAAATCATTAATGCGACCCGTTCGGGCACCACGATCTCTAATATAGAGGAGTTGAAGGCTGGCCAGGAAATGGAGACAGAAGCGTTAGGCAGAATGTTTGCGGCTGGCGAAATTTCGGAAGAAAAAATTAATCAAGTCAAGCCCCTGATCACTCAGTTTTCCAAACTTCAAGATCAGTTAATAGCTGATTCAAGTCAATACGTAGCTGCGTACAAAGTACTCGAAAATAGTTCTACAGACTTTATTGAACTTATGGGGCTTGTAGAAACTGTTGGTGACACCGTAATCGGAAAGCTCGCCAACGAACCGGATAAAACGCTGACATGGACCGATATCAGCGCTCCCTGGAAGGCGACTGGTGGCTCAATGAAAATGCGTATCGCACTGCTAGAAAGCCTACATCAGTATAGGCAATATGTCGATGGAGTTATTACCAAAGAACAGGCCCAGCGAGCTGTAGCCAAATCATTAAATATTATTGAGGGCAACATCAAAGAACTCTCCAGTATTAAATACTTCTCAGCAAAAGTGCCTGGCGGCGCGCACCAGGGACGCACCTACCTCAGTGCGTTACAAGAAACAATGTCTGAGCACAAAAAAAACCTCACATTGGCCACAAAAAAATACGCAACATTTACTGCTTCAAGCAAGGAATATATTAATCATAGTCAGCGTCTACTTGATGAGCTAGAGGCACTTGAAGTAATCGCCGATGGCGCCGTTGAAGGAGAAATGGATAATATTCAGAGTACAGTAAATTCAGCCTATACAATGGTTACAGGAGCACTTCTTGCTGGTATTTTACTAGTCGTCCTCGCAATATTTTTGAGTATAAAATTGATCACACAACCACTGAAAAAAATTTCAGACAGCCTCAGCAACATAAGTGAGGGTGAAGGTGATTTGACTGCAAAACTTAATGTAATATCACAGGATGAAGTAGGAGAAATCGCTGACGGCTTTAATAAATTCGTTGAAAAAATACGTAGTATTATTATTCAGGTGTCAGAATCTACAACGCAACTAAGTACTGCAACAGAACAGGTTATTTCTACTACGAAAGATGCTAAAGATAATGTGCGTAAACAAAAAGCTGAAACTGAACAAGTCGCAACAGCAATGAATGAAATGTCGGCTACCGCAAGTGAAGTTGCCAATAGTGCAAATGATGCTGCCACGGCAGCTGGTTATGCAAAAGAGCAGACAAGTAAGGGTCAGGAAGTCGTTAAAAAAACAATTGATGTTATTAATCACCTCTCCGATGATGTTACAAATGCGGCTGAAGTTATCGAAACCGTCGCAACAGATAGTAACAACATTGGCTCCGTCCTCGATGTCATCAAGGAAATAGCTGAACAGACGAATCTATTGGCGCTAAATGCCGCAATTGAGGCTGCACGTGCGGGTGAACAAGGTAGAGGGTTTGCAGTCGTAGCAGATGAGGTACGTACGCTAGCCTCTCGTACACAGGAGTCTACCCAGGAAATTCAGAGTATGATCGAACGCCTTCAGGATAATACTAAGCAAGCGGTTGAAACAATGAAACAGAGCCGTATGCAGGCCGAAAGTGGAGTTGAATGTGTCAATAATACTGGAACGGCACTGCTCGAGATTATCACGGCTGTCTCCAAAATTAGTGATCTCAACCATCAGATTGCCACCGCAGCAGAACAACAAAGTGCAGTATCAGGAGAAATTAATCGTAACATTGTCAATATCGATCAGATCTCTGATAATAATGTAGAGTTTTCACAGAGAATCGAAAATGAAAGCCAGAGCATGGAAAATTTATCACTGACTCTACGTCGATTAGTGAATCAGTTTAAAATATAATAGTAGTCATGAGCATAGTCGCGCTTTAACCCCTTAAAGGACTGAACTCTGTATGATGGAAAAAAGTCTTCAACCACTAAAAATAACGCAAACTTATGGCACGTGATGTTTCAGCATCATAGATAGCCGACTCTTTTCTATAATCTCAACCTTACCTCGGTGTAGTTTTACCCACCCCTGACGCTCGAACTTTTTAAGCAATCGACTTACCACCTCACGTGCGGTGCCAAGCTCAACGGCAAGATCATAGTGCGTTGTTTTAATCAGGTTCGATAATAGTGACGAATCAAGCAAGTGCTGTGCAATGCGCTGCTCCATTGGCCCAAATGCAACCTCCTCGACCAGGGTTGCCAGCTCGTTCATGCCGCTATCAATAGCGGAAAATATAAAATTCCTGAAATCTGTAGAGTCATTGAGTGCTCGCATAAACGCCTGCTTTTCAATGGTGACTGCCTCAACTGCCGTCGTGGTGATCGCCTCGGCGTGGTAGCAACTATCGCCGAGTAGACATGCGGTGGTTAACTCACAACTATGCCCTGGCTGTATGTGATACAGGGTAATCTCATGTCCATCCTCAGTCACTTTTTGTACATTAACCGAACCAGCGAACACGAGTAGATACTGTTTGCAGGGTTCACCATCGTGAAAGATATATGTGTGAGCAGGAATTTTGATCGTTCGTGCAGTATTTGCGACCGCTAACCAGGTTGGGTCAGTGATTGCCTTCAGCGCAGGAAAGTGTTCGACCCACGTTGGTATCGTTAGCGATCTGCTCACTTCACGCCCTCCAATCATCATGAGGGAAAAGCCCTGTAGTTAATTAAGACAGCCGCTTTGGCAAGGAGTTCAAGCTGTCATCAGGAATATGTTTTTGCCTGATCAAGCCATATTTTTCTGCTGTTTATCTTTTATTTGCGTTTCCAGCTGTTGTGAAGTCTCAGCCAGATAATCGGGTGACAGTACATTTTTTATTGCCCACTGATAAGCCGGTATTACCGAAATTGAAAGCTGATTAAAGGGCTCATAACTGAGGTCAACAAACTTGGGGTGGACGGCAACTAATAGTGAAAAAAACTGTTTTATTTCCTTTTTATCTTCTAATAGTGAACTGAAACGCAGGCCATTCCGTGCGATGCTCCACTGAAAAGGCTCTTCCGCAATCGCCTCTTTACAACGTGCCAAATAATCAGATTCACGCACATATTTCAGTATCTCAGGATCACTATTACGCGCCGCCTCTGGCACCGCATTGAGGTGACAGGCCAGTATATTATAGTGCACATGGTAAAGGTCACCGATACACACTGCACTCTGCGGATGACGCATATTATGCTGCTCGATGGTGACGATCACCCATTGGTAATATTCAATGGCATTTTTTTTAGTCTGTTCCATCTCCGCGCGCTTCCCCTGCTCAAGGTAAACAGCGATACGATCAAACGCAATATTCCCGAGCAACCACTGCCAGCACGCCTTACTGAGATAATCATCCGCGGCTAGCGTAGTCATTTGCTGTTTCACATGCGTCTCGAGATCACGCGTATCTTTATCTTTGGTGAGATGACGCCGACACCATTTCAATTCACGATAGACATTCATCAAACGCTCTGCGGCTTCAGGAAATGGACTTGGAAAATACTCGTCGTGCAGCAGGTCAATAATTTCAGTGATATGTGCGGTGGGTTTTTTATTGGGACTACGATGGTAACGCTGCAATAACTCCAGCTTGATCCCTTTTGGATCGATACTATCGATCTCAAACTGGAAATGCTCCCAGCTCCAATCATGCTGCATTTTAAGGCGATTAATCTTGTTAAATAATGAAGCCATAGCGCGCTACTCAGTCATCATGTTTCACTATTCTATGCCACTTCGCCGCGGAATGGCACTAGCCAACTTTTAGCGTGTTAACGGCTCACGAATACTCTTAAAACCTGGCGGCATCATGCAAGCCGGTTAGAGATGTTCAATCGCCTCAACTAGCCGCTGCACCGCGATCACTTCAAGCCCTTTAATCGGTTTGGCGGGCTTATTCGCCAGCGGCACAATGACGCGCTTATAACCGTGCTGCGCCGCTTCTTTGATCCGCTCCTGACCATTCTGGACCGGACGAATCTCGCCCGCCAGGCCGATCTCACCAAACACCGCGAGGTCATTGGGTAGTGGCTTATCGCGCATGCTCGAAAGTGCGGCGAGGATCACCGCGAGATCGGCGGCGGTCTCGGTGACGCGTACGCCACCGACCACATTTACAAACACATCCTGATCGTACATGGTAATACCACCATGGCGCTGTAACACGGCAAGCAACATCGCCAGTCGATTTTGATCGAGGCCAACCGTGACACGGCGCGGGTTCGGTAAATGACTTTCGGCCACCAGCGCCTGCACCTCGACCAGCATCGGCCGAGTCCCTTCACGTGTCACCATAATCACACTACCGGAGACCGGTGTTTCGTGACGTGACACAAAGATTGCCGACGGATTGGAGACCTCACGCAGCCCTTTATCGCCCATCGCAAACACACCCACTTCATTAACCGCACCAAAGCGGTTCTTGACCGCACGGATGACACGAAAGCGGCTGCTGGCATCGCCCTCAAAATAGAGCACGGTGTCGACCATATGTTCCAACACACGTGGCCCGGCGAGCGCACCCTCTTTGGTGACATGCCCCACTAGAAAGATCGCGGTACCGGTCTGTTTGGCGTACTGCACCAGGTGCGCGGCACTTTCACGTACCTGACTGACTGAACCCGGCGCGGAGTTGAGTTGATCGGTATAGACCGTCTGGATCGAGTCGATCACCAGCACGCCCGGTTTCTCTTTATCGGCTAACGCCAGAATGCGTTGCACCTGTGTCTCTGACAGCAGGCGTACTTTGTCGGTCGATAACCCGAGACGATGCGCACGCAGGCTCACCTGTTGCAGCGACTCTTCACCCGTCACATAGAGCGTGCCGACACGTTGGCTGAGTGACGCAATCGCCTGAATCAGCAGCGTCGATTTACCGATGCCGGGATCACCACCGATCAATACCGCCGATCCCTGCACCAGCCCATCGCCAAGCACACGATCAAGTTCACTAAAGCCGGTCTCGATTCTGACATCATCGATCACCGAGACATCGGTAATATTGCACACCTCCGATTCACCGGCATAGCCACTGTAGCGCGGCGGGGTGTTTTTACCACTACTGGTGGTGATGATATCTTCGATCAAACTGTTCCATGCACCACAGTCACCACACTGCCCCGCCCACTTGGGTGCCTGCGTGCCACATTCGCTACAGCTAAAGACGGTTTTATTAGCTTTGTTACCCGCAGGTTTTTTGGCGATAGCCATGGTTATTAAATTTCTGTGAATTGAACACGCTGCGTAACGCGACACAACAGTTCATAGGGAATGGTATTGGCGCACTGTGCAATCTCTTCGACGGGTAACCCTGCACCCCACAACACCGCGCGATCACCGATAGTAGCCGCTGGCAGTTGACGTAGGTCGACACAGAGCATATCCATCGAAACGCGTCCGACCAGTGGCACGCGTTGACCGTTAATCAATACCGGGGTCCCCACCCTGGCGGCACGCGGGTAACCGTCACCATAGCCGATCGC
>CALZIG010000089.1 GCA_945787585.1 uncultured Gammaproteobacteria bacterium
AGATTGCGCGTCTCACCATGCAGCAGTTGTTGTGTCTGCGCCAGCCCCTCAAGGTGTTTGCTGATTGAGCCGTATGACTCTTTGCGTTCATGTTCGATCTGACGAATCTGTTTGTCGGTCTTTTCCAGTAGCTCTTTGATCGGTTTTACCAGATGTTCGAACGACTGCTCTTTTTTATCCAGCTCGCTCTTCGCCTGCACATTGAACTGTTTGAGATTTTCCTGCGCCAGTTTGAGGAACTGTTCGTTGTTGCTTTTAAGGGCTTCACTCGACAGTGCGTTAAAGGTGTCGGTGAGTTGCGCGCGGTTTTTTTCAAGCGTAGCAATCTTTTCCTCTGCGCTGCTGCGCTCCATCTCCTGAGTCGTTCTGATTGTGCTGTTTTCGCGTTGCAGTTCGGCGATCTGTTTCTGCGCGCGCAGGTGTGCCAGCAGTGCGCGGATTAGCAGTGACACGGCGGTGGCGATGGCAATAACGATGTAGCTTGTGGTGGTCACGTGTTTAGCTCTCTTGATTAAACCTGGTTTAGATTAAAACGCTGTTGCCATTCGATGATTTCACGTGGGTGCTCGATCATGCCATCGGCACCCCAGTCCGCGGGGTTATCGCCTTCACTAATGTAGCCAAAGAGTGCGGCCAGTGTCTTCATCCCGGCGCGTTGCCCCGCTTCGATGTCGCGCTGTGCATCACCGACGTAGATACATTCGGCGGCACTCACTCCCATCAACTCGCAGGCGTGGTGTATCGGTTGTGGATGCGGTTTTTTATTTTCGACGGTGTCGCCACTAACGATGCAGGCAGCGCGCTGTGCAAGTCCCAGTTCTTCCATGAGTGGATCGGTCAGCCACGACGGTTTATTGGTGACGACGCCCCACAATTGTCCGCGCGCTTCAATTGTCGCCAGCAGTTCAGCCATGCCGGGAAAGAGGGTGGTCTTGTGGGTGAGATGATTTTGATAGATGTCGAGAAACTGTTGTATCAACTGCTTGAATTTATCGGCCGGTAGCGTATCGCCAAAACCGAGTTCAATCATGGCGGTGGCCCCGTGAGAGACGACCGGACGGATTTTTTCAAACGCTAACGGTTGATGGCCCTCGTTTTGTAATAGTCGGTTGAGGGTAAAGGCAAGGTCCTGTGCGGTGTCGGCCAGTGTGCCGTCGAGGTCGAGCAGGATGTGCTGAATCTTGCCGTTTGCCTGTTCGATGATGCGTGTACCGGGCACGGGATTTATATCGACACCTGTTGTGTGTGCAACATGTAGTTGACATCGATATCACTGCCCAGTGAATAGTGTTTGTTCAGTGGGTTGTAGCTAAGGCCGGTAATGTCATGAATGGTTAAGCCGCTCTCGCGTGCCCATGCCGCGAGTTCTGAGGGGCGAATGAACTTGGCGAAATCATGCGTCCCTTTGGGGAGCATTTTTAGCAGGTATTCGGCACCGACAATCGCAAACAAATACGCTTTAGGATTGCGGTTGATGGTGGAGAAAAAAATATGGCCACCGGGTTTCACCAGTTTAGCGCAGGCCTGAATCAGTGACGCCGGATCGGGCACATGTTCTAGCAGCTCCATGCAGGTGACAACATCGAAGCTGTGGGGGTGCTGTTCCGCAAAGGCCTCGGCGGTGGTGCGTTGATAGTCGATCGCAAGGTTCGATTCGTATAGATGCAGTTTAGCCACTTCGATGGAGGGCTCGGACATGTCGATGCCGCTGACGAGTGCGCCGCGCTGCGCCATGCTTTCACTGAGGATGCCGCCGCCGCAGCCGATATCGATCACTTTCTTGCCCGCGATGCCGCCCGATTTTTCATCGATATAATTCAACCGCAGCGGGTTGATATCATGCAATGGTTTGCACTCACCGTTGGTATCCCACCAGCGGCTCGCCATCTCCTCAAATTTGGCGACTTCGCCGCGGTCTACGTGGTGGCCTGCATCGACATTGAAGCCGTGATTAATGCCGGAATTATTATCGGGACTGGTCTCTGTCTGTTGCATCATCGTTCTCTTTAAAAATAGGTGTTATACGGCTTAACTGTTATCGGTTTATGCTTGCTGGTCGCTGGCGGCGATCTTGTCTCGCCACTGCCGGGTCTTGTCGAGGATGTGGTTTTCATCCAGTGTCGTCAATGCACGCTCTTTTAATAGATGGCGGCCATTGACCCAAACGTGGCTTACTTTATCACGATTGGTGGCGTAGACGATCTGCGAGATGGGGTGGTAGAGCGGTTGTGACTCCAGCTCGCTGAGATCAATCGCCACCACATCGGCCGCTTTACCCACCGTCAGTGAGCCGATCTCTTTATCGAGCCCCAGCGCGCGTGCGCCGTTGAGGGTCGCCATCTGTAATGCAGTGGCGGCGGGGATGGCGCTGGCATCTGCGCCGACGGCCTTGGCGAGCAGCGCCGCTGTGCGCATCTCGCCAAACATGTCGAGGTCGTTATTGCTGGCCGCGCCATCGGTGCCGAGCGCGACGTTAATCCCGGCCTGGTGCAGTTTGTGAATCGGGCAGAAGCCGCTGGCAAGTTTGAGGTTGGACTCGGGGCAGTGGACCACTTGCGCGCCAGCGGTGGCGACGCGTTCGATTTCGTCATCGGTGAGTTGCGTCATGTGGACGGCGATCAGATGCGGGGTGAGTAGCCCCAGTGCTTCCAGCCGTTGCAGTGGGCGTTGCCCATGCTGCTGTTCGGCATCGCTCACTTCGTGCGCGGTTTCGTGCAGATGGATGTGCAGCGGCACGTCGAGTTCCTCGGCGTACATCTGTAGCCTTTTTAACGGCTCATCGGAGACGGTGTACGGGGCATGCGGCGCAAAGGTGGTGGTGATCAGTGGATCGTGGCGATAGTCGTCATGTACCTTGAGCCCTTTGGAAAGATACTCGTCGGGGCCGCTCGCCCACGCGGTGGGAAAGTCGATCATGATGATGCCGACGGCGGCGCGCATACCGCTTTGGCTGGCGACATGAGCGACCTCATCGGGAAAGAAATACATGTCGCTGAAACAGGTGGTGCCGCCACGCAACATCTCGGCGATGGCGAGGCGGGTGCCGTCGTGGACAAAGTCGCCGTTGGCCCATTTCCCCTCGGCGGGCCAGATGTGGTCGTTGAGCCATTCCATCAGCGGCAGGTCATCGGCGAGGCCGCGGAACAGCGACATCGCGGCGTGGGTGTGGGTGTTGACGAGGCCGGGGATCAGCGCCTGATCATCCAGTGTCAGTTCGGTTTTCCCCTGATACTGCTGGCGGGCTTCATCGCTGGGCAGGATCGCGACAATGCGGCCGTCGTCAATCGCGAGGCTGTGATTGTCGTACACGGTGTCAGCAGGTTCGACCGGAATGATCCAGCGCGCATGAATAAGGGTGTCGATCTGTTTCATGAAATATCCATTTGAGCATTATTTTACGGCAGTATAGC
>CALZIG010000090.1 GCA_945787585.1 uncultured Gammaproteobacteria bacterium
GAGGGCTTTACCAGATCCGGGACACGGTCTCTGCGTTGTTGGTAGAGGCGCGTATGGAAAGTCATCCACTGACGCCACAGGACATCGATGACATCTACAGCTTGATTGTGGCCGATGCTCAAAAGCGCACTGTTAAGATAGATTGGAACAATGAACTGCGTGAAGTCGTCTCCCTCCCTTCCACACAGACGCGTCAGATCCTTATCAATCTTTCCATGAATGCCGTGCAGGCGTCTCAACAGGGTGGCAATGTGTGGTGCTTTATTCAGCGCGAACGCGATGATTTGAGAATCAGGGTGGAAAATGATAGTGGCCAGATCGATGCAGAGAAGGTTGAGCGTCTGTTTGAGCCCTTTGTTCACGATAACCCTTCAGGTCATGGCTTAGGTTTGTGGGTGACCTATCGTCTGGTGCAACAACTGGCTGGGAAAATTGATGTCAATAACGAGGCGGGCCGCACGGTGTTTTCTATCAGCTTGCCCTTGCAGGAGGTGGCATGAAACAGCGACACGATCGACTGTGTCTGGTCGAGGATGATCCCATTATGGGCGAGTCATTGCGTCAGCGCTTTGCCCTGGAAGGGATAGAGTGTGAGTGGTTTCAGAATGGTTCGACGGCACTCGAGGCGCTTAAGAAACGCCGCTATGCCGCGTTGCTGAGTGACATAAAATTACCCGACACCACGGGTGAAACACTTTATCGCGAATTGTTGGCAACAAACGTTTTAATCCCTGCAGTCATTTTTTTTACCGGTTTTGGCACCATTGATCAGGCCGTACGCCTGTTGAAACTGGGGGCGCAGGACTACATCACCAAACCGTTTGATCTGGATGAGTTGCTGGACAAACTGCGTAGCGTGGCACCTGCGCTGTTCGAGTCCACAGAACAGGGGGGAGGCGATCCGGTGCTGGGGATTTCGCCGGCCATGCGCTCGATTCAGAGTATGCTGGCAAAGCTGTCCGATCATCAGCCCAATGTCTTGATCACCGGTGAATCGGGTGTGGGCAAAGAGTATGCTGCCTATTACCTCCACTGCAAAGGCAATCTGGATGATGCTTCCCAATCAAAACATGTAAAGCCATTTGTGGCGATCAATTGCGCCGCCCTGAGCGAGAGCCTGCTGGAGGCGGAATTGTTCGGCCATGAAAAAGGGGCGTTTACTGGCGCGGTGCGTATGCACCGAGGTGTCTTCGAGCAGGCAGATGGCGGCACGCTTTTCCTCGATGTGGTGGGTGAGATGACGCCGCAGATGCAGGCCAAGCTGCTGCGGGTATTGCAAGATCAGCGCGTGCAACGTGTGGGGAGTGAGCAGTTTGTTCAAGTCAATGTGCGTCTGGTCTGTGCCACCAATCGCGATCTGAAGTCCATGGTTGAAGCCGGCGAATTTCGTGAGGATCTGTATTATCGTCTCAATGTGATTCATGTGCACATACCGCCCTTGCGTGAACGCAGAGAGGATGTGCTCTGGTTTGCTCATCAATTCCTTCAACTCTTTTCAGGGCAGCATAACGAACATCATTATTTGTTGCCCAGCGCAGAGAAGTGTCTTTCCTTGCAAGAGTGGCCGGGTAACATACGGGAGCTGCGACACACGTTGGAACGCGCCTGTTTGTTAAGCACCAGTGAAACGCTTGGTCCAGCGGATTTCGGCACAAGCTGTCTCGAAAATAAAGAGGCGAGAAACGAACATTCCGATCTTAAAGCGTTTTTGTCGGACTGTGAACGCGAGCATCTCATCAACAGTCTGACGGTGAATGATTGGAAGATCACAAAGACAGCGTCGATGTTGGGAATCAGCCGAAAAAGCTTGTGGGAGAAAATGAAAAAATACGGTTTGGATGAGGAACAGCATCTGGCTGAGTTTTGACGCCCCATCGAAAAAGAAGTGTTGTGAATAAACTACCCCGCAGCAAGCTGATGGGGTATTGCTAAGGAGTTGCCCGGGAATCTTTTGATTCCCATCACAACTATTTAATCTCACGTGGCAAGCCATGGGGAATTACACCCGAAGAGAATAAACCTCAGGAAAGCGCCAGAAACGTTACGCTAGCGTTACCCTTTCGCATGTCTACGGTTACTTGTCTGTAACCTTGTTTTTGCCCTATCGCTGCATTTATTCATAAATTCAAAGGGTTAGTTCTTGGCACGACGTATGCCGTCTAAAGGCTGAGTATAACAACTTCCAGAGTGCGTAGAGATGACCAACTTTGATACTCCTCCGCTGGGTGCAGACGGACTGCCTGATAACCCTGAACGGCGAGATTTTTTGGAGAAGGGCACCACCGCTTTAGGTGCTTCCACACTGGCAGCGGCCTGCTGGCCCTACATTGCCAGCATGAATCCTAGCCGCGATGTACAAGCCAAGGCGGTCACGCAAGTTGATCTAACGGGGCTTAGGGCAGGTGAGGTTAGAACCGCCGAATGGCAAGGAAAACCCGTGTTTGTATTTCGCCGCACAGATGAACAGATCGCCGATATACGCACATCCCGCAGCAAAATCGATCCGGCTGCGGATTACGAGCGGGTACAAAAACCAGAGTTGTTAGTCGTGGTCGGTATTTGCACCCATTTGGGCTGTATACCCAATCGTAAAGGGGAAGGCTGGATGTGCCCCTGTCACGGCAGTCTCTATGACAACAGTGGGCGCGTAAAGCGAGGCCCCGCCCCTGCCAATCTGGAGGTGCCGCCCCATCACTTCGTCGATGAAAAGAAAATCATCATTGGCCAGGTTTGAGAAGGGGTAGAGATGAGCAACCGAGCGATCAATTGGGTTGATGAGCGATTCCCACTGACGAAGTTCGTCAAGCACGAACTGACGGAGTATCCCACGCCGCGTAATCTGACCTATTGGTGGAATTTCGGTTTTCTGGCCGGTTTCGTGCTGATGCTGCAGATCGTTACCGGCATCTTTCTGGCAATGCACTACAAAGCCGATGCAGCCGAGGCCTTCAATTCAGTGCAACACATCATGCGAGACGTCAATTACGGCTGGCTGATTCGTTATCTTCATTCCACCGGGGCTTCGGCCTTCTTCGCTGTGATCTTCATCCACATGGCGCGTACCTTGTATTACGGCTCCTACCGGGCACCGCGCGAGTTGATGTGGTGGAGCGGACAGGTGTTGCTGATCATGTTGATGGCGACGGCCTTTATGGGGTATCTGCTGCCTTGGGGGCAGATGTCATACTGGGGTGCCCAGGTGATTACCAGTCTTTTCGGGGCAACGCCATTTATCGGTGACGAACTCGTGATCTGGCTGCGCGGCGACTTCGCCGTCGGCGATGCCACGCTGACCCGCTTTTTCGCGTTGCACTATCTGTTTCCGTTCTTGATCTGTTTTGTGGTGGTGCTTCACCTGGTGGCTTTGCATACGGTCAAGAGCAGCAATCCGTCGGGCATTACCCTGCGCGATAAAGACAACATACCGTTTCATCCCTACTTTACCATCAAGGATCTGTTTGGCCTGGGCGTGTTTCTCATGGTGTTCTGTGGATTTGTCTTTTTTGCCCCGAACTTTTTTATCGAGGCGGAAAACAACATTCCCGCCGACCCGATGGTAACGCCGGCGCACATCGTGCCCGAGTGGTATTTCTTGCCTTTTTACGCCATCCTGCGCGCTATTCCCGATAAACTCGGCGGTGTCATCGCCATGGCCATGTCGATTTTGATCTTTGCCGCCATGCCCTATCTGGATCGTTGCAAGGTGCCAGGCGGGGCGCGCTATCGGCCGATCTACCGCGCGATGTTCTATCTTTTCGTGGTCGATGTCTTCGTCCTCGGTTATGTTGGCGCCAAGCCACCCGGCGGCATGATGACAGTGGTGGGTGAGGTTGCCACATTTATCTACTTCGCTATCTTCGCGCTGCTGCCTTTTACCTCCCTTTGGGAGAACCACTTGCTGGTTCACAGCGAAAAACTTCCGCCGGAAGCCATGCGGCTGATTCAGGAGGAGGCCGAAGACCGACAGCGCCATGCCATCTCGACGGCTGAGGAGGGAGCGTGATGAAACGTATATGGGTTAATATTTTTGCTTTACCATTTCTCTGTTTCAGTGCGGCGGCTCAGGCCAGTAGTAACACCTCTCTGGCCAATGTGACTATTCCAAACACACAGGACGCCCTGCGCCGTGGCGCTGAGACTGTTGTGACGCTTTGTGCCAGCTGTCATAGCCTAAACTACATCCGTTATCGTGATCTGGCCGGGCTCGGCATCCTGCCTGAAACCCTTGAAGAGTGGGGGAGTCAGGGAGAGCTTAATTCCACCATTGCGAGTTACGCCTCGACAGAAACATCGCGCGAAACCTTCGGGGTGGTGTCGCCGGATCTTTCCATGATGGCATTGGCACGCAAGGGCGGCGCGCGATATTTCTATACGCTCTTGACGGCCTACCATGAAACGCCCGACGGTGAGGCGGAGATCCACTTCTTTCCCGGTATAGCAATGCCGGACGTGCTGGGATACAGCGCCGCCGAAAGCGATGCTGAAAAAACCGCGCTGGAGGATCAAGCCAAGGATATCGCTGCCTTTCTCGAGTGGGCAGCCGATCCCAGTGCGCCGTTCCGGCAGCAGCTGGGCTTCATAGTGATGGGGGTACTGGGGGTTCAAACCTGTCTTTTCTATGTTTGGAAGAAGCGGGTTAGGAGACGTCTCGACAAGGCGACAGATCATGCCGACGGACATGCATAGTGCTGCATCATTATGCAGTTTGATGACCACTGGCCGGCATGTGCTGGTCTTGTTGGTGATGCCATTATGGGTTGCCTGTTCTGCATCGAGGGC
>CALZIG010000091.1 GCA_945787585.1 uncultured Gammaproteobacteria bacterium
ATGCTAGGGTATTTCGATCGACAGGAAGAAGCAATAAACTGTTTTTCAAAGGCACTGAAAATTAAACCCGACTATGATGAAGCACATTATAATCTTGCCGTCTTACTAAGCGATCAAAAAAGGTTTGATGAAGCGCGCAAACATTACCTGGAAACTATCAAGCTCAATCCCCATCATTTTGGTGCTTTAAATAATCTCGGCATTATCCATATGATGAAAAAAGAGCTTCAAGAGGCTCGACGTTGTTTTCAATCTGCATTACAGATCAACCCGGAGCACTCAAATGCCTTGAGTCAATTAGCCATCTGTCTTCGCCAGCTATGTGACTGGCGTGATTTTGACATCACTAAGAAAGCGTTAACACAGTGGCAGGATTCAGCAAAGGTTGTTCCGAATGCCTTTTCTTTTTTAATGTGGTCTGATGATCCAGCAGCACAACAGCAGTGCGCAAGGGCTTACACAAAATCGCTTATTCCAAAAGAGTTAAAACCCATCAACGCCATGCCAACAGCCGATGGTGAACGCATCAAAATAGCCTACCTTTCTGCTGACTTTCGTGATCATCCCGTCGCACATCTCACCGCAGAACTCTATGAGTTACATGATCGTACTAAGTTTGAGATTACTGCCATCGCTTATGGTTCCGATGACTCAAGCCCCATGCGACAACGTCTCATCAATGCGTTTGATCATTTTTATGTTGTTGGTAATATGAGTGATGATGAAGTTGCCAGACTCATTGCATCTAAAGGCATCCATATTGTAATAGACCTGATGGGACACACCCAGGGAGCAAGACCCGCCGTACTAGCCAAACGCCCGGCTCCGATACAAGTTAATTACTTAGGCTATACCGGATCAATGGGAGCAGATTTTATAGATTACATTTTAGTGGACACCTTCAGTGTTCCACCTGAACAACAACCTTTTTTCACTGAACATCTAGTACATCTGCCAAATTGCTATATGCCCTCAGATAGTAAACGGATTATATCCTCGCAAACACCAACACGCACTCAATGTGGATTACCAGAAAAATCCTTCGTTTTCTGTTGTTTTAATAACGCATACAAGATTACACCAAAAATATTTAATAGCTGGATGAACTGCCTTAAAGCAGTCAAAAGTAGCGTACTATGGCTTAAAGTCGATAATAAGTTTGCACAAGAAAACCTCCAAAAAGAAGCGGAAGCCCTTGGTGTAAATAAAAACCGCCTGTGTTTCGCCTCTTATTTAGAGGGCATAGAAGATCATTTAGCTCGCTACCATCAGGCAGACTTATTTCTGGATACGTACCCATATGGTGCCCATACAACCGCCAATGACGCCTTATATGCAGGATTACCCATACTTACATATACAGGGAAAAGCTTTATATCAAGAGTAGGGGGCAGCCTTCTATATTCATCTGGACTACCCGAACTAATTACACGCTCACTAGCGAAATATGAAGACCTCGCGATCCAGCTAGCAAAGGAACCTCTAACACTAGCCGCATTACGAGAAAAATTGATCGCCAATCGAAACAGTGCGATATTATTTGATAGTCGAGCATTTTGTCATAATTTCGAGGCCGCCCTCACCACGATGTGGTATCGCTGGCGTGAATCGCTAGATCATAATACATATACGCCCTCCAATTCCTATATAGTGAAAGGCATTCTTGAAAAGGCTATTGCACTACATCAGCAGGGAGAACTTGACGCGGCGGAACAAGCTTATCGTGAAATTCTAGCAATCAATCCGAATGAAGCGGATGCCTTACATCTATTCGGCGTCATTAATGCGCAACGTGGCGACCTCGATACCGCGATAAATTACTATCACCGTTCAATCAAAGTAAACCCCAAACTACTAGGCGCATACAATAACCTTGGCATTGCATTGTATAGCATGAATAAACATCAGGAAGCGATTCGCTATTTACAACAGGCCATCGCGATCTCACCCAATGTCGAAGCCTTTTATAATCTCGGTAACAGTCTCTATAGCCTTCAGCAATACGAAAAAGCGCTATCGAGCTACCAACAAGCACTTTCGATGGATCCTAATCATGTCAATGCACAACGCAACATGAAAGCTAGCCTTAAAAAACTGCATCGTTAATTAACCACTTCAGGAGCAGGATGAATGGCTAGCAGGAGAAATCGGAGAAAAAAAATATCAAAAAATATGGCCACGCATAAAACAGATAGCAATAAACCGATAGAAGCATCAAAGTTTTCTCTGCAGATTTCACATGCCATCACACTACACCGTCAGGGCATGCTAAACGAGGCTGAAAAAATATACCATGACATATTATCAATGGAGCCTAACCAGATTGATGCACTCCACCTAACAGGCCTCTTAAATTCACAGCGCGGAGACTACCTTAGGGCGATTGATTTTTACAATAAAACGCTCTCTTATGACCCCAAATTTTCAGGCGCATATCACAATCGTGCAATCGCACTTAATAGTTTGGGGGAACATACACAGTCTATCGATAGCTTTACCAAGGCACTCACGCTTGACCCTAGAAATGCTGATACACACTATAATCTTGGCAGTGTACTTAGCACTCAAAATAAACATGAAGATGCCATTAAACATTTCAAACTAGCCATCAAGTATAAACCAAATTTCATTGATGCCTATAATCGACTTGATATTGAATTCAATAGACTTAACCGACCTGAAGAAGCCTCAATCTATCTCAAAAAAGCAATTAAAATTGATCCCGAAAATTCTCGTACGCTGACTACCTTAGCGCTGACTACACGAATAATGTGCGAATGGAGCCACTTCGATGACTTCAGTACTGAAATAAGTATGCTAGCAAATACAACTGACTCAATTGAACCTTTCTATTTGTTTCCCTGGTGCGATGATCCCAGAGTCCAGTTTCAATGTGCAAAAAATCATACTCAATCAGCCATTCTTCCCGGCATCTCACCCATCAATGCAGTGCCTGACTCGATCGATAAACGCATCCGTATCGGCTATATCTCCAGAGATTTTAGAAATCACGTTGTTGCACAGATGACTATAGAACTCTTCGAGCTGCATAATCGAGAAAAATTTGAGGTATTTGGGTTTGCGTTAGGTGAACATGATAATAGCGAGATGAGGAAACACCTCGTCAATGCCTTTGATCATTTTATTGAAGTGGGGCATCTCTCAGATGAAGAAGTCGCAATACTTATTGCAGAAAATAACATCCATATCCTGGTTGACCTGAATGGTTATTCAATGGGTGCACATCCGCGCATACTGGCGATGCGGCCTGCACCAGTTCAAGTTAATTATCTCGGCTATATCGGAACTATGGGGGCAGACTTTATCGATTACATCATTGTCGATGATTTTAGCGTGCCTGAAAACTTACAACCCTATTTCACCGAGACACTGGTGCACCTCCCCTGTTATATGGCAAACGACAAACGGCGTGCTGTTAGTCATGAAACTCCATCACGTACTGATGCCGGTTTACCTGATAAAGGGTTTGTATTTTGTTGCTTCAATACCAGCTACAAAATCACACCAAAAATTTTTGATATCTGGATGAATTGCCTCGTTCAAGTTCCGGAAAGCGTGCTCTGGCTCATGCGTGAAAATGCTGCGGTGGAGAAAAACCTTCGTAATGAAGCGCAGGCAAGGGGCATTGATCCTCAGCGACTGGTCTTTGCGCCACGTACCAGTGCTGCCAATCATCTGGCTCGACAACGACTCGCAGATCTATTCCTGGATACATTACCTGTCAATGCTGGTGCTACCGCCTGTGATGCGCTATGGGTTGGCTTGCCTCTCCTGACTTGCCCCGGAAACACCTTCATCTCCCGCATGGCGGGTGGCTTACTACATGCCGCAGGGTTACCTGAACTGGTCGTTAACTCGCTCGAGGCTTATGAAGCGCTCGCCATTCAGCTTGCCATGGAACCAGGTAGACTACAGTCTCTTAAAAATAGACTGGTAGCCAATCGCGATACCTGCTTACTCTTTAATAGTGATAAATTTCGTGACAACATTGAGACTGCATTTATAAATATGTGGAATCATTGGTGCGACGAGCACAATAGGCCTTCTCATCAATCAAATCTATTAAATAAAGAAAATGGTGATCGCGCTACATTAACGCCCAAGGCTGGCGCACCCATTAATGAATTACTAGCCAATGCAGTAACACTACACCAGCAGGGCAAGCTTGATGCTGCAGAACAAGCTTATCGTGAAATACTGGTAATCAACCCGAAGGAAGCAGACGCCCTGCATCTATTCGGTATCATTAATGCACAGCGCGGTGATCTTGATACTGCGATAAACTACTACCACCGTTCAATCGAAGTAAACCCCAAACTATTAGGCGCGTATAATAACCTTGGCATTGCACTGTATAGCATGAATAAACATCAGGAAGCGATTCGTTATTTACAACAGGCCATCGCGATCTCACCCAATGTCGATGCCTATTATAATCTCGGTAACTGTCTCTATGGGCTTCAGCAATACGAAAAAGCGCTATCGAGCTACCAACAAGCACTTTTGATGGATCCTAATCATGCCAATGCGCAACGCAACATGAAAGCTACTCTAAAACGATTAGGGCGTTAATGATCGCCTGATACTTCTCTCAATAGCGCTACTAATCCTGCCTCGTCCAAAAATTTCACTCCTAGTTTTTCAGCCTTGTCTCGCTTGGAACCGGGATCAGCACCGACCACCACATAACTGGTTTTTTTCGAGACACTGCCCGTTACTTTGGCGCCCAATGCCTGTAGCTTTCCCTTTGCGTCATCGCGCGTCATCATCTCCATCGTGCCGGTGAGCACAAAGGTCTTACCTGCTAGCGGTTGTGGTTGGTCGACCATCGCCGTAACATCTGGCCACTGTACACCAAGCGCCTGTAATGCGGTGATCACTTCACGATTATGAGGTTCGTGAAAAAAGGCACGAAGATTAGCCGCGACCACTGGCCCAACATCCGGCACCTGCAGTAATGCCTCTTCATCGGCTTCGATCACTGCAGAAAGTTTACCAAAATGACTTG
>CALZIG010000092.1 GCA_945787585.1 uncultured Gammaproteobacteria bacterium
CAGGTATAAAAAGTAACGCCGAACGTTGACGTATTTACATTCGGGATCACTCGCAAAAGTACGACCACCCCAGACACGATGGCCGCGGCCAGGGAAGGAGCGCAGGCAGTTAATCCCATTGGGGTTTAATAGCTCCTGTTGAAAACGGTTGATATCCTGTGCAAAGCGCAGTGCGCCAATCACCGGCTCGTTAGCAGGCGGCTTATGCACACCGCGTTGCACATCGGTATTGGCATAGACACCGGCAATGAATCCAGCAGGGGGAACGGTAATGGTGTCGTTGATACCGCGCGGATCGGAAATGACCACCCACGGGTAGTACAACGCCAGACGCGAGTCATCAAAATTGGAGCGGAACTCGCGCACCTCTGAGAGTGACATGCCTTCACGTGAATCAACGACGCCGACTCGATAGCGCATCTTACGGCAGTGCTTTTGCACTTCAGCGACAATCGCCTGATGATTGGTGGCATCGGCTGCCGCTGCGGGTGTCATCACCATCGAAACGTCTTCAATGTCTTCCAGTGCAGCAAGACCGGTACTGCCATTGACTTCATCTGTGACACCACCGTAATGGATCGCTGCGGGTACATTGCCATCGCTACCGCCCGTCAGGGTGATTAAATAACGTGGGCCTTCGACTGAGATACCAACCGGATTCAGTGCAGCGCCATCAAACATATCGTACAACGCCTCGACTATCTGTTCGCCAGTTAAACTGTCTGCTAATGTACAACTGACAGGACTGGAGAGTTGATCGCTCCGTTTATCCGGCGTCGCGGCCATCACATTTGCGAGGCTGTTATCTGCATCCGGGGCAGATGAAATATTGCCGTAGGTATAGACCACCGCGCCGTTGCTACCTCCAGCGCGTACAGCGATATCAAAGTTCCGTTGAATCATCATCGCACGCACACTACTCGGTGCCGCAGCAAGTGCGGCGAGTGAAAATGTGGTCGGCGAAACGATCCCGGCATTGAGACCGCTGCCATCCAGTGTGAACTCGGTACCGGCTGCATTCAGGGTACCGCGCAGGGTGGTTAATGTCCCCCAGTCGACTGCGGTATAGGCACTCAGATCGGTAACGCTCGTAAGACTCAACTCTGCCGATGTGCCATCTGCCAGCGCACCACTGGTGGGCCGTTTTGCGGTGACCTGCGTGTACTTGATGGTGGTATCGACATCAGCGACCAGCCCTGCGGTTAACAGGATACCTTCATCGCCATCGGCCGCGCCGTCTACACGGAGCTGGGTACCAGTCAGCGCGATGGCATCATCGGTGGTGATTTCGCAGAGATTATCGACGATGACAAAGTGATCCCCCTCGCGTCGCACAACGGCATTAATATCGATCGGGAAGCGGTCATCGGGCGCACGCAATTCAATGTCCGGCGTGCGTACCGTATTACTCAAGCCGGTTGCTTCAAGGATGACCACTTCGCCCTCTGCTGGTACTGATGTCTCCACCGACTTCAATAAATTCTCACTGTCTCGCCATTCGAGTTCTAACGTGTAATCCCCCATTGCACCAGGGAAACGGCTTTCGAATGTAACGCGATCATTGCTGTCTGCAACACTGGAGACTCCATCACCAGGGCTGGCATAGTTGGCGACTCGCGACACAAACAGCTGTTTGCCGCCACCATCGAAAAAGGCTTTGGCACCAATCGCGGAGTGATTCAGCACACTTGAACCTGCCAGCGAAAGATCCTGGATATCACCAAAGGTGCGGGTGAATTCTGCAAAGCTGGTTACCACTTCAGGTTTTCCCTGCAGTGGACCAGTACGTGTGGGGCCGACGATTGCAGCGACGCTGGTTCCGACACCTTCAATGGATTTGGCGCGAAAACTCACTTCCTCTACAAACACTCCCGGTGCTAAATATTCAGGCATAGTCTTCTCCTTTCAGTTGTTCTCGAGGAACCTCTGATTAAGTCTGAACAAAAAAGATTGAGATTCAAAATGTTCAAATTCAAGGCGCGGATCGCACGTAATAGCGGGCTATTGCGAAGATCTGCAACGAAGAAGTTGAATATTTTGGGCTCAAGATTATTGTTCATGACTCAATCAGAGGTTCCTCAACTAGGTTGCACAGCTAAATGATCCAGATTCATCGAGCGGATCAGTTTTATCTCACCGGGTACGACTGTTAAACCGATGGGGTTAGAAAAAGTATTTTCGCTACTGAGCTGACCGAGATTCATCGGTAATAAATCCGCCGGATCCAGTGGTGTCTCTGCGTCTGCAGTCGCCAGTGCTGCGATGCTCAGGGTAGCGTTGTACAGGGCGACCCCTTCCGCCAGTGGTGGTAGGCGTGCCATGGCGATACTGAAATCACCCTTAGCATCTGCCTGCGCACGGAAGGTTAATGTGCCGCTGAGTCCAGTGCTGACCTCAAGTGTCAGCAATGCCCACGGGACGGGATTGCCATTCGTCGTAAATCGCAATGTGCCCGTGAGACCACCACCGACACCAAAGCGGGTGCCGTACGGCGTCGGAAAAAGCTCCACCACCTGGCGTCCAAGATTACCGGCAGTCAGGCTGAACGTACGCGGGTTATAGCGCCCATTAGGTTCCTGCACGCTCCCCGCTAACGGATAAGTGGGGCTTACCGGAAACGCTAAATCCGCTTCGCTGGCAACACCCTCAACCATGGGTTCTGTGGTGCGCCGCCATAGCGCGGTTTTACCCGCGGAATGTAAAAGTTGCAGATCTGAGGGGCGCGCAGAAAGTGACAGCGCGACGGCATAGGGCAGGCGCATCATTTCTGACTGCGCCTCGGCGCTAGTGCCGTCCAGCCAGTAAATCACATCACTTGCGTGGAGAATATTGGTTTCAAGGACTTTCAGTGTGCTCATACCGTACCGCCAGGAAACACACGTGTGACGACGGCGGGGCCTTCAGTGTGCTGAGGATTCAGACGCAGGCGAATGGTGCGTGCCACGTACGGCACTGTGCAGGTGAAAGGTGATTCGAACACATCCCAGATGCGCATTAGATCTTCCGTCGACATCTCGTCTGGCGTGATGTTTAAAATCTCTGTCTGCCCCCACTCATCATCAATGTCCAGCACATGGGAAACATCAAGCTGACTGGCATTGGCGAGCTCAACCATTGCCCAGCTCATTAAGTCGGCTTCGATGGTGGCACTGTTTGCATTGGCAATCAGCAAAAAATGAAGGTTAACGGGAAGCTCTGGCTGGCGTCCCGCTTCACTGGTGCCCTGCTGGGAAAAAAAGCGCGCGCGGCCATGAGGATCGATGGCCATGCGATGCAAATAGATACCAAGCAAATTTCCTTTAAGCTTACTGGCAATATCAGCGCTACCCAGCAACTTTGCTTGTGCATTGGTTGGTTCATCACTCAGGTCTGTGGGCAAGCGGCGTTTAAAAAACTCCTCCAGTGCCAACAGTGCCCCCTGTACTCCCTTATACGATGCCACATCATCTCCAGCACTGACTTCTACTAGACTATAAAAGCCAGGTGCAACGTGATTTTAATTACGCGCTTAACGAATGA
>CALZIG010000093.1 GCA_945787585.1 uncultured Gammaproteobacteria bacterium
GAAACGATCATGATCAGAAAGTGATGCGTGTCATCACTTTCTGATCATGATCGTTTCGCACCGGGAACCACTGACTGACGTAGCCATCTTCGTAGCCCACAAGCAATGAGATCGTTCCCGTTAAAAACTCAACCGTACTGACACGACGACCATCAGCAGCAATATTTAACTCCTGTAGCTGGAGTGGCTCTTCGCTGTCGCTGATATCAAACTGGGTCAGCTCACCTTCTCGAGTAATCACGTAAAGATTTTGCCGCTCCTGCCCCATTAACAATTTTAATACTGCGTCATCTGAATGGCTCAATTCAGTGTTAATCTGCTCCAGTTCAGGCTCATCATCAAACATCGACTCTTCGGTAATGATGGCGCTCAGAAAGAGGCGGCCATCATCAGTGGCTGCCGCAATAGATGTCCCTTCATCATTACTCTGAAAGGCAAGTTGAATTAAGGCGACCTCGTCCGAGGCGACTTGCAGCGCTGTTTCACCCAGCGGAAATTTGATGCCCGGTGTGATCTGCCGTTTATCATCGGGATAAGTGACCCGATACACATGACGTAAAATAAGGGCTTGTCCATTGGAGAGCCCGAGCGCGACCAGCCCCTGGTCCATCTGCCCCCTGGCAAACGAGGTCACCTCAACGCCCAGTGGAATCGGTAGCGTCTCCTCGCTAATCAACTGACCACTGGCAAGCTCAAAAAAGATCACCTCACCCGAACGAGTGAAACGCACACCAATTTCGCCCTGCTCTTCCATCGCAAAATAGAGCGTTTCATTCTGCTGACCGCCGGGCACCGTATAGCTCGCCCGTTTCTCGACTTCGGCTGACTGAAATAGTGGCAGTACCACAAAGAGGAGATAAAAAAAGATCAGTACAATTGCGATAATAACGCTAATACCGCCAAATCCAACGGCATAGCGGGCAAGGGTGTCCTTAACCATCCGACGTCTTCGGTGGTGAGCAGACGCCTCACTGGTAAAAAGCCCTGCGGCCCGATGATCACCTGTACTATTCATCGCAGCAGGATAATGGAGTTATGTGACAGTTATGTTACAGAATCGTCATAATGACCTAATTTTGTCACTCACACCATTCGAATACAAAAAAAGAAGGACGACCATGGCCGTCCTTCTATGTCCCCTTGTACATTCATGTACTCGCGCCGTCTAAGCATGCTTCCGTGCCACCTCGTTCCTTGATGGTGATCTTTTCTAACTGACTTCCTCAGCTGAGGGAACAACTGCCAGTATTGTACTTTTGTCCAACTATCACAAGTCAAAGATACTTATAAAAAAAAAGGCGGCCCCGTTAGCTGAGCCGCCTTTCTTCCAATAAGTTACTAATCTTATGATTCCGTATCAAATATCATCCTTGATATGTGCTCCTGCAACAGTAACCTTGTCTGCCCTGGCTAATATCAATCCATAAATATTATCTTCCTTGCGACTTCCATCCTGGAAGAAGATACTGTTGAACTCCCTGTTACCCATACATATCGTCTGTTAGTTGAGCAGTTAAAGCAGTATTTATGATATCGACTTACACTGGGGCTGAAGAATAACAGTGGTATAAAAGAGGCTATTCATACTTAAAACTATTAATATCTATTTAATAACAATAAGTTACTGTAATTTTACAATCTATTTAAATTTTTTAAATATCAGGCAAGCTTTGATTAATGACATATTTTTAAGACTATTCCTACAAAATGACCCTTGCTCATTCAACCGCTATACTATATCGGCTTAATTTGATCAGATCACAATGGATAAAAATCAGCGCGCGAGCGACCCACAACGCAACATCACCGTCACCGCCTCTGCGGGCACCGGTAAAACCTACCTGCTGATCACGCGACTGCTGCGACTGCTGCTATGCGACACCTCACCGGAGACGATCCTGGCGATCACCTTTACCCGTAAGGCCGCCGCGGAGATGCAGCACCGCATCACCGAGCGCCTGCATGAACTGTTAACGCTCACGCCAGCCGCTTTACATGCCGCCCTCGAGGCTATCGGCATCACCCCTGATATCGCCATGCAGCACAAGGCACAAACCCTCTATGAGCGACTGCTACGCTGTGAGCAACCGCTGCGTATCACCACCTTTCACGCCTTCTGTCAGGAGATCTTGCGACGTTTTCCGCTGGAGGCCGATGTGCCGCCCGGCTTCGAGATTTTAGATAGCAGTGGACTGATCGAAAAACGCGCCCTGGATGCACTCTTCAGCGAGGCCACCCAGGCCTCCAATGGTGAACTCTCACAGGCACTTGAAACACTGATGAGCCATTGCGGCGGCATCAGCAATACAGACACCGCACTCAAACAGTTTATCCAGCACCGCAGCGACTGGTGGGCATACACCCATGACCATCAAAACCCACTCACTTACGCCTGCCAAACGCTGGCAGCGCAACTCAACATTACCCCGCATAACGCCACACCGGACGCCGCTTTTTTAACCGCTGCACGCCTCCAACAGTGCCAACACTTTGCAGAACTACTGAGTAAACACAACACCAAGACAAATGCAGGCCACACCGCACTGTTTAGCCAGATACTCGATGATGCCGCGCCACTGGAACAGCGCATCGCACATCTTCGCACTGTATTTCTAACCAACAGTGGAGAACCGAGAAAACGTAAAGAGAGTGCTGCCCAGCGTAAGGTGATGGGCGCAGAAGGTGAAGCACTTTTTGTTGAGCTTCACCACGCCATCTGCGATGCGCTGCTTGAACTTCAGGATCAGAAAAACCGTTACGCCCTTTATTACGGTTCTGCCGCATGGTACCGCGTGGGTGAACAGTTACTGCACCATTATCAAACCATCAAACAGGAACAACGGCTACTTGATTTTGCCGACCTTGAGTGGCGTGCCTACCTGCTGCTCAACCACCACAACAACGCCCACTGGGTGCAATACAAACTTGATCAGCGCATCAATCATCTA
>CALZIG010000094.1 GCA_945787585.1 uncultured Gammaproteobacteria bacterium
ACGTTTCATTGCCGTGGTGCCGTCATCCAGCAGTACTTTGACCACGCAGCCGGCACAGCCGCCGGTCGCACAGGCCATGTACTCTTCCAGTGATACCTGACACGGTAGATTAAATTCACGTGCCACCTCGGCTACCGCCGCCAGCATCGGGTGCGGGCCGCAGGCAAAGAGTTCCACTTCGCTGAGTTGTTTATCATCGAGTGTCTTGAGCCAGGCGCGCGCGAGGTCGGTGATGTAGCCCTGATAGACACCGGGGAACGACTGCAGGCTGGCGAGACGACTCGGGATGTTCCAGTCTTCCATCAGCGGCATCGCGGCGATCACGCCATCGGGCAGGCCGGGGATCATGATCTGCGACGGGCGCGTCTTAAATGGGAACGGAGTCTCGGAACCCATCAGTACCATCGCTTGGTAGGCGCCTTTCTGTTTACGCGCCTCATCGGCAATGAAGACCATCGGTGGAATGCCGACACCGCCACCGAGCAGCAGTGGGCGTGGGCGTTCGGGATGAAGTTCAAAAGGTTTGCCAATCGGCCCCATTAAATTGAGTTGCGAGCCCACTGCATTGGCGGAGAGCAGTTCGGTCCCTTCGCCAAAGACGCGGTAGAGGACTTCAATCCAGCCTTGTTGTTTATCGCTGCGCATGATCGACAGTGGACGGCGCATCGGACGCTGCGCATCACAACGTAAATGGATAAAGCTACCGGGCAGCGCGTGTTGTGCAGTTTTGGGGGCGTGCAGTTTCATTACGAACTGCTTGCCCGCATAGCTGTGATGCTCAAGAACCTCGGCCTCTTCGACAAAAATAGTATCGCGATGCGGTTTGTTGTGGGCATCAGCCTTCATAAACGGTCTTGCCTCTTAGTAGCGTATGGGTCACTTCGCCTTTCATCTCCCAGTTGAGGAAGGGCGTGTTGCGGCCACGACTCAGCATGGAGTGCTCATCGAGCATCCAGTAGCGTTCGGGATCGAAGATGCAGATATCGGCGCGATGTCCAATCGCGAGCGTGCCTGCTTTGATGCCGAGAATTGCGGCGGGTTGATGGGTCAAGCTGGCGATCATCTGTGGCATCGATAACACGTTATCATCAACAAGGCGCAGCGCCAGTGGCAGGAGTGTTTCGAGTGCGGAGATACCCGCTTCGGTGGCGCTGAACGGGGCCAGTTTGGCATCGGCTTCGTGCGGCTGGTGGTCGGAACAGATGGCCGCAATCGCGCCGTCAGCAAGCCCTTTACGTAGCCCTTCCAGATCACGCTGTGTGCGTAGTGGTGGGCGCACGTGGCACTGGCTATTGAAGCCGAGCAGGTCGACTTCGGTGAGGTGCAGGTGATGTGCGCTGACATCGCAGCTCACCGGCAGGCCGTCGTATTTCGCGCGCGATATTTTCTGTAGCGCACGTTGACTCGAGATCAGTGAAAAATGGACCCGCGCGCCGGTCTCTTCGACCAGTGCCAGTGTGCTGGCGACCGCGACCGTTTCTGCGGCCGTCGGGATACCGGGCAGGCCGAGGCGTGAGCCCACCGCCCCTTCGTGTACACAGCCGTTGTTGGCCAGCTCATAATCTTCGGCGTGGATGAAAACGGTGAGGTCGTATGTCGCCGCATATTCCATCGCACGACGCAGAATTAGCGTATTGGCGACCGGCCGCATCGCGTTGCTAACGCCGACACAGCCGGCCATTTTCAGCGCATGCATCTCGGTGATGGCAGTGCCGGCAAGCTGTTGTGTCAGCGCTGCCAGTGGTACTACGCGCGCATGCCCTGCGAGGTCGGCGTGGCGTTGGACCAGTTCGGCCACTGCAGGGGTATCGATGATGGGGTGGGTGTTGGGCGGGCAGCACAGGGTGGTGATGCCACCGCGAGCGGCGGCGCGAGTCTCGCTGGCGATGGTGCCTTTGTGTTCTTCACCCGGTTCGCGCAGGTGGGCGCGCAGGTCGACGAAGCCAGGGCAGACGATCTGATCGCTGGCGTCGATACTTTGATCGGCGACGTATCCCGGCGGTGCGCTGCCAAGTGCAACGATATGGCCGTTGCTAATGAATAGATCCTGTGTGGCATCAATGCCGTTGGCGGGGTCGATGACGCGCCCCTGTTTGATTTCGATCTTCATTCGCGTCGTCCTCCCGTAGCCTCGGGCAGGTGGCTCTGCATCGCCATCGACATCACTGCCATGCGCACCGCAATGCCGTGGCTGACCTGTTGCAGGATGACTGAGCGGGGGCCGTCGGCGACGACTGAATCGATCTCGACGCCGCGATTAATCGGGCCTGGGTGCATCACCGTGACGTCGGGTTTTGCTAGCGCCAGTTTCTCTTCAGTGAGGCCGTAGCGCTGGAAATATTCATGCTCACTGGGGAGCGAGGCGCCGCTCATGCGCTCTTTTTGCAGGCGCAACATGATCACCACGTCGACATCGCGCAGCCCTTCACGCAGGTCGTGGTAGACGTGCACACCGAAGGCCTCGGGCTCACTCGGGAGGAGTGTTTTGGGGGCGATGATGCGCACATCTTCGACCCCGAGCATACTGAGTGCGTGGATCTGTGAGCGCGCGACACGTGAGTGGCGTACGTCACCGACGATCGCGACGTTCAGTTTATGGAACTCACCTTTCACACGGCGGATGGTGAACATATCGAGCATCGCCTGTGTGGGGTGGGCATGCTGGCCATCACCGGCGTTGATCACGCTGATGTGCGGCGCCGCATGTTGTGCGATGAAATGGGCGGCGCCGCTGTTGGCGTGGCGTACCACAAACATGTCGCAGTGCATCGCTTCGAGATTACGCAGGGTGTCGAGCAGTGTCTCCCCTTTGGCGGTGGCGGAGGCCTGGATGTTGATGTTGAGGACGTCGGCGGAAAGCCGTTTTGCCGCGAGTTCAAAGGTGGTGCGGGTGCGGGTGCTGGCCTCGAAAAAGAGATTGACGATGGTCTTGCCGCGCAGCAGCGGTACCTTTTTGATCGTCTGTTCAGTGACGCCGGTGAATGACTCGGCGGTATCGAGGATGTCGATCAATAGCTGACGGTTGAGTCCTTCAATGGTCAGGAAATGTTTGAGTTTTCCGTTGTCGTCAAGTTGCAGGCGATTTTTCTTTTTCATGCTTGTGTCGTGGTCAACGTTAACGGCTCGGGGCCCTGGAGTTTGATCTGTTCGCCTGCTTTGAGTGAGACATGCTGCCCTACGGCATCGGCCTGAATCGGCAGTTCACGCCCATCGCGCTCCACCAGTACTGCGAGCATGATGGATGCGGGGCGGCCGTAATCAAAGAGTTCATTGAAGGCGGCGCGAATGGTGCGTCCGGTATAGAGCACGTCGTCGACGAGGATGATGTGACGGCCATCGACACTTAACGGCAGCGTCGAAGGTTGCACCTGCGGATGGATGCCGATGCGGGTGAAATCATCGCGATAGAAAGAGATGTTGAGCGTGCCGAGCGGTTCATTTAGATTGAGTCGTTGGTGCAGTTGTTGTGCGACCCACACCCCACCGGTGTGGATGCCAATCATAATAGGGTCCTGGATATTGCGCGACTCAAGGATGGCTTTGAGTGACTGTGCAACGTGGTCCAGCGTCTGATTGATGTCTAATTCTTGTGCGCTCACAGGCAGCAATGATACCGGTTATTGTAACGTTTTGCTCAACTTTGATTTATCTGTTACGGGATTCAGTTTAAGGGGACTGGCTAAAAAAGGTTTCGAGGATGATCTGCGCTGCGACCGAATCGACCTCCATATGTCCCTTACGTTTGTGCCCGCGTTTGTTGTGCGGGTCGTACTGTTCACGCGCGGCTTCACGTGTGGTGAGGCGTTCATCGGCGGGGTAGACCGGCAGGCTGTAGCGTCCCGCAAGTCGGTCGGAGAAGCGCTTTGCCTTTTGCGTCATCTCATTTTCGCTGCCATCCATGTTGAGTGGGATGCCGACCACCAGTGCATGGGGTTGCCAGATTTCGATGAGTTGAGTGATCCCTTCCCAGTCGGGGCGCTCGTCACGCGAGCGTAATATAGGTAGCGCAGTGGTGCTTTTGGTGAGCTCCTGTCCGACGGCGACGCCGATCTTTTGGGTGCCGAAGTCGAAGGCGAGCAGGGTGCGCTGACCGCTGCTTTGCGCTGGCTTGTTATGCGTGGCCAATGTCGCTGGAGAGTCGGCTGAGGTCGATCCCTGCGTGTGCGGCGGCGGCTTCCCAGCACTGATTAAATGGGGTGTTGAAGATGATGTCGCTTGAGGCGGGCACGCTGATCCAGGTGTTTTCTGCGATCTCATGTTCGAGTTGTCCATCACCCCAGCCGGCATAACCGAGCGCAACGAGGGTCTCTTTGGGGGCCTCACCTGTCGCTATCGCTTCAAGAATATCTTTGGAAGAGGTGATGCAAATTTCGTCGCTGACCGTTAAGGTCGCGTCCCATTTGCCATGAGGACGATGGATCACGAAGCCCCGTTCATTCTGTACCGGGCCACCAAGAAAGATGGGCGTGTTGTTGACGATATCGTTCTCGCATGAGATTTTTGTTTGGCGCAGGATCTCACCCAGCGTGACGTCGAGGGGGCGATTGATTGTGATTCCCATCGCCCCTTCTGCATTATGCTCGCATATATAGGTAACACTGTGGAAGAAATTCGGGTCATACAGCGCAGGCATGGCCACCAGAAAGTGATTTTTGAGGCTAAGTTGTTCGGACATAGTATTAGTATCGGTTACAAAGGGCTTCGGTTACAAGAAAAATGAAAAAAATCCTTTAAATCATAATCTTGCTATTTTTTTATGGCAGTCGATTGAGTGAGTTTTATTGCTTCAATAGGGTTGTATTGTGAATGTAGGATAAAGCTAAAGTGGTATTTGTGGCGACAAATACCACTTATTTTGACGAAAGTTATCTAAAAAGCGCGTTAAATCAATATATCTTGCTATAATGCGGCCCCTCAAAGGCCGTCGTTGAGATCTTGTCGTTGTTCGGCCCCGCGTAATTCAGGAGTAATAAGTGGATCAAGCAGAATTTGAACTTCAGTTAAAGGTCTGGAAGGACCTGGCTATTAGTAATCAAGTATTAATTAAAACCGCGACAGATGCGCTGGGGCTAGACCCTGACTGTAGTCGTGACAAGCTCAAAACTGAGCTTGAGTTAGGTATCAAGAAAATCATTCAGGCAGACGCGAGTGTTGGTGATGCGCGGGAGCAGGCCGCCCTGGCGATTTCGGTCATGGAAAAGAAGGTGGCGCAGAGCGAAAAGGCAAGAAATATTGCCGAAGCGCAAACGGCTGGCATGCTGAGTGCTAAACAGGACGCAGAGCAAGCGATGATTGTTGAGCGTGATGCGCACTTCAAGACCATGAAAAGCATTAATGCGCAACTGGCTGAAAAAGACAGACAGCTAAAATCGATCAACAAGGCGCTGGCAGATACGCCTGAGAATGTGGTCAAAAAACTGAAGACACTGAAAAAGCAGAAGCTGGATGAAACGGCTGCGCGTAAAGTGGTTGAAGGTGAAGCGGCGACACTTCGCAAAGAGAAACGTAATCAGGAAAAACGTATTACTGAATTACAGGACACGCTGGAAGGCAGTGCCAAGCTGGTAACGCAGTACCGTGAATTACACGCCTTGTGTAAAACGCTGCATGATCAACTCAAACCGTTGGTCGAAAAGAAATCTGATCTGCCCGCGCTGACAAAACTGGATGACAAGTGGTTAAAGAGCATCGAGAAAGCGGCTGAGAAAAAAGATAAATAGACGCAGCGGGCCAGGCTAAATATAGACGGTTCTATCTTCGAACACGGCGCCAGCATAAAGGTGTCGTGTTCGATGTTTATCTAGCCACTTATTGCTGATAAAAAAGCAGGTTTGAGATCAGGCCAACAGAACCCACGATGGTGGCCAGAATTAAGAACATTGCGTGTAATGTTTCTTTATCCATTGCCTTCCCCCTTAAGTTTTTCAAAGAAAGCCTCTGCTACATATAGGGCCTGGCGGCAAGTCGTTCAAGCCTTTTTTGTTCGAAAACGCCGAGCATAATATAAGCATTTTTTCACACGAGACTCAACCTGAGACCACTCCTGATAGTGGGGTTAGATGGTGGCTTCCTGGATATTGACCTTCCTTAGCCCACACTCTTCCTGCATACGCAGTTCGACCCATTGCAGTAGCATTTCGGACTCCCCGACCATCATCGGTCGCCCGAGTGCCGTGACCCGCTGCTGGTAATCCGCCACCTCTCTGTAGCGTTGTCCGCAGTCGCGGATCGCAGCCTCTGACCCGGGCGTCGCCACCTGTAGCGCCGCGAGTCTAGTATCAAGTATCTTGCGCGGTCGCTCGATCATTTTATTATGCCCTGCGTTGCCAAAGATGAAGATCAGGAAGGTTAAATAGGGGGTGAAGTAGGCGACGGTGGCGACAAAGTCGGGCACGACGGTCGGATCGGCGAGCAGCGGGATGGTGACTTTCAGCATGAACGTCGCATAAGCGGCTACGATGAGCAGGATGGTGACTAGAAACCGGATGTTCTTTTTACGTAGCAGCGCACGATCGATGGTCGCCTGTTCGAGCTCAGCCTCAATGTCCGCAAGGGCAGGGGGTGGGGTGGTGATAGTGAACTCAAGCGCCATGCTTTTCTCCAGTTGTGATGCTTTCCTGTGGCTCTGTTTTATAGCGAACAGGGGGCTGATCGTGGTTATTGTTAGCATAATTCAGGGTTGCGTCAAACCAGATCTCTAAATAAGGGGTTACCAATGGGCACAGTGTTGATCAGGTAATCCATCGAGGTGCTTTAGTTGCTGCATCGCAATCAGTTTTGTCGTCAAAGCTGTCGCGTCCGTCGCAGCTACCAGACAGAACTGTACATGTTCGTCTTGCGGGCGCACCGTGTAGCGATAATCCGCGTTATTAAAATTGATGATCCTGCCTTCGCCGGGCGGGATGCGAATCCCTTCGAATAGCGCGTGTGGCCGCGTATGGTTGGCTTCATTGACGAGTGAAACGTGGATCGGTTGGTCGGTGGTGACGCGGAAGCCGATCTGCTCGCCACTTTGGGGGGGGTGATCAAGCGGTTGCCACGCACCGGCGGCATCTTTTTGTACCATCGCGATCGATAAATTGGGTTCTGTGTGTGAGCTCATTGCCTCGATCTGCTGTTCGAAGGGCGACGGCATTAATTTATAGATCAGCACCCCTGAGATTAAAAACAGTCCCACGCCGAGCAGCGACACCCAGGTGCTGGAGCGGATGATCTTGCGGTTTTGGCGTCGTATTGCATCACGATCTGCGTTGTTATAGCCCATGCTCTCTCCGCTGTGCTGGCAGTTATCCGCCCTATTGTTGGTAAATCCGATGTGAATGGCAATTATTTATTGATGAAAGGCGCGCGCCATTCTTTGACCTGAGTGTAAAAATGAAGCCTTACATCGTCTTATATGGAAAATCGAACAAATAGCGTAGAATATTGGCTTTCGCGCAAACAGCATCCGATTGGCTCGGGCGCCATGAATGATAAGAGAGAGTGGGTGAGATGAGTGATGTGCTCTGCCAAATAGCTGATATATTAGAGCAACGTAAGGGTATGGCCCCCGACAGTTCCTATGTGGCATCACTCTATGCCAAAGGGCTGGATAGCATCCTGAAAAAGGTGGGTGAAGAGGCCACTGAGACAGTGATCGCCGCCAAAGATGGCAATGCCGAGCAGATTGTCTATGAAACCGCCGACCTGTGGTTTCACACGCTGGTGATGCTGGCGCATCAGGGATTAGGCCCTGATGATGTGTTGGCTGAACTAGAGCGACGTTTTGGAAAGTCCGGCCTGCAAGAGAAGGCGGAGCGGACAGAGAAGTCTTGAAATAGCTAAACGCAAAGTTTTATACGAGGAGAGATCATGGGTGGAATTAGTATTTGGCAGTTGTTGATCGTACTGGTAATCGTGTTATTACTGTTCGGCACCAAAAAACTGCGTGGCATGGGTAAAGACCTTGGTGGTGCAGTGAAAGGATTTCGTGAGTCGGTCACTGATATCAAAGGTGATGACAAGGATGAGCTAAAGGCGGATCCGATGCCCGATGAGCTGGCGCATAAAGACGCCAATCGCGTGATCGATAGTGAAACGAATAAAGAAGAGATAAAAGAGAAGGATAAGGTCTGAATCAGCGTTGATCTGGTATCGGGTCAGTATTCTTCCCGCTTTGAACAAACCCTGCGCAGAGCAGGGATGAGACGTCATGTTTGATATCGGTTTTTGGGAGATCACAGTAATCGCCGTGGTAGCACTGCTGGTTGTCGGACCGGAAGAGCTGCCGACGCTTGCGCGCACCACTGGCCGCTGGGTGCGTAAGGCGCGGAGTTTCATGAGCGAGATGAAAGATGAGCTTGAGCACGAGGTCGATCGTGGCAAGGAACTCAAGGAGCGTATCGCAGAAGAGACGAAGATTGCCGAGGCGCATCGTGCATTGAATGAAACCACGCAGGCCGTGTCATCGGTACAGCAAGAACTTAAGGATGCCGTGTCGGCCGATGCGCTGAAACCGGTGCCGAAGGCGCAGCGTGATCGCGTCGAGCCAGACACTGCGACTGAATCCGCATCGCAGGGCAAAACGTCCAGTGATGCAGTAAACAAGTAAAGAATCATTCGATGGCCCAGCCCCGCAAATACCCACCCGATCCGAAAAAACCGCTCGTTACACATCTGATTGAGTTGCGCGACCGCCTGTTACGCATGTTGGCCGGGATTACGATTGTATTCCTCTGTCTCTTTCCGTTTGCCAATGATCTCTACACCACACTGGCGCAGCCGCTGATCGACCAACTGCCGGAAGGCAGTACTATGATTGCGACCGAAGTGGCGTCGCCTTTTCTAACCCCCTTTAAATTTACGTTGGTGGGTGCGTTTTTTCTCGCGATCCCGTGGGTGCTCTATCAGGTGTGGCGTTTTATTGCGCCAGGGCTGTTTGCCAATGAACGCAAGATGGTGCTGCCGCTGATTGTCTCCAGCACGCTGCTCTTTTATGCGGGGATGTCCTTCGCCTACTTTGTCGTCTTCCCGTTGATGTTCGAGTTCTTTATCGGCGTGACGCCTGATGGTGTAGCGGTGATGACCGATATCAGTAAATACCTCGATTTCGTACTCAAACTGTTCTTTGCCTTTGGCCTCGCCTTTGAGATCCCGATTGCCACCATTCTGATGGTGTGGGCCGGGATCACTACGCCAGAAAAACTGGTCGCCAAACGCCCGTTCATTATCGTTGGTGTATTTGTGGTCGGCATGATGCTGACGCCACCGGATGTGATCTCACAGACACTGCTGGCGATCCCGATGTGGGCACTGTTTGAGCTGGGTGTGATCTTCTCGCGCATCATGGTCTCCAAAAGAGCTGAGGAAGAAGAGCCCCCTCCGCCAGATGAGCCGCCGCCCTCTGCCGCCAGCCAGGAAGACTTTTACGACCGTAAGCGGTAACGAAGGACACTCCTCTCTTAGATGTGGTCAGCCTGTTGTAGCCACGTAATCGCTTAACCATTTCTATTATCCTACCGATAACTTGATTAAGTGTTGGGCGAATCGCTGTGCGTCTGACAAGATAATCACTTACGCAACTTATGCCAGATAGGTAAAGGGGATCGGGATGAACCTGCTGCGTCGACTCTGTATTGTGTTCTGTTTTTTTACGCCTGCGTTATTTGCCGCGGAAAGCATGCCGCAGCTGCATCAGCCGACATCGTGTGTGGCGAGCGGCAGTTGGCTGGTGCCCGGCACCCCGGATTCGAGCTACGTATCTGAATCCAGCATATTAGCGCAGGCAAGTGCGAGCCGGGTGGTGTTGCTGGGTGAGCACCACGACAATCAGGCCCATCATGTGTGGCAGTTACAGATGCTGCAAAAACTGCATCAGCGTCAGCCCAATCTTGTGATGGGGTTGGAGATGTTACCGCACGTGGTGCAGCCGGCGATTGACCGCTATCTTCGCGGTGAAGGCAGCATCGAAACCTTTCTTAAAGCGGTTGAGTGGGAGCGACACTGGAGTTTCAGTGCCGACTATTACACCCCACTGCTGGAATATGCGCGCGAACAGAAGATTGCGGTGCGCGCGCTGAATGTCTCGCGTGAGAGCATCGATGCTGCGGTCGCACAGGGATGGGACGCGGCCCCGCCGGGGATGACGCAACCGGCGGCCGCCACGCGCCCCTACCTGCGCCATCTGGTGATGAGTTTTCAGCGCCACAAACTGCCCGGCGCAAAGCTGGATATGGCGGTGGAAGGGCCCGCCTTTCGCCGCTTTGTGCAGAAGCAGATGCTGTGGGACCGTGCCATGGCGGAAGGCATCCGTGCGCAGCTCAGTTCAACGCAGCCACCGCCACTGGTGGTCGCCTTCATCGGCAGTGGCCATCTGATGCACGGCTACGGCGTGCCGCATCAGTTGCAGGCAATGGCGATCAAGTCGGTGATGACGATGATCCCGTGGGACAGCCATCTCGATTGTGGTGTGTTGGTAGCGGGCTTTGCCGATGTGGTCTACGGTGCGGAATAGCGCATCAAGAAAGTTTCAGAATACACAAACGGGAGTGAGTCTGGTTTGACAATAGTCGATTTTATTGGCGTAGCATCGGGTGTTGGTGCACAGGATCACGGTTGCGAAGCGGGGCCGGAGGCGCTGCACAGCACCTGTATCAGTTCTAATCTGTGTGAGAATCCGGTGCAGTGGTTAACGACTCTCTATCCGCCGCCGGCGCAGGATGATCTGCACACCATCCAGTTGCTCTGTCGTGGCCTGTCAGAACAGGTAGAGCGTTCAGTCGACGCATCACACCGTTTTGCGGTTTTCAGTGGTGACCACTCAAGTGCGATTGGCACGTGGAGTGGCGCGCGTGCAGCGCAGCCTGCCGATGCGGCACTGGGGTTGATCTGGGTGGACGCCCACATGGATAGCCATACCCCCGAGACCTCACCGAGCGGCGCGATCCACGGCATGCCGCTGGCGTGTCTATTGGGGCACGGCCCGGATGAGTTGACGAAACTGAGGGCGATATCGCCGGTGCTGTTACCGCAGAATGTGGTGTTGATCGGAGTACGCAGCTTTGAGGTGGGTGAGCGCGCGTTGCTATCCAGTCTGGGGGTGCATATCTATTATATGGATGAGGTAAAGCAGCGCGGTCTGGAAACCGTGATGCGGGATGCACATCAACGGGTGGCGCAGGGCTGCAGTCAGTTTGGTGTTTCAATCGACCTTGATGCGGTTGATCCTGGTGAGGCGCCGGGCGTGGGCAGCCCGGAGCAGGGCGGTATCCACGGTGACGAACTGCTCAGTGCACTGGCGACTGTGGTGACAGACCCCGCGTTCGTCGGTATCGAGATCAGCGAGTACAACCCGGCGCATGATGTCGGGCAGAAAACGGCCCAGCTGGCGCTGGCGTTGGCGAACACAATTGTGAGGTAAAGGCGATGAATACACTGCAACTCGAGGCGCAATATTGCGCCCATAATTATCATCCACTGCCGGTGGTGCTGGTCAAAGGCGAAGGGGCGTATGTGTGGGACGATAACGGGCAGCGCTACCTCGATATGATGAGCGCCTATTCGGCGGTCAGCCACGGCCATTGCCATCCGCGACTGGTGAAGGCGATGAGCGAGCAGGCCGCGCGGCTGACCATCGTCTCACGCGCCTTTCATACCGACACCCTCGCCCCCTTTCTGCAAATGATCTGCGAGATGACCGGCCAGCCACGCGCGCTGCCGATGAACACCGGCGCCGAGGCGGTCGAAACCGCACTGAAGGCCGCGCGCAAATGGGCCTATTCAGTCAAAGGGGTGGCGGCTGACAAGGCCGAGATCATCGTCTGCGACGGCAACTTTCACGGCCGTACCATCAGCATTGTAAGTTTCTCCTCCGAGGATCAATATAAGCATCAATTTGGTCCGTTGACGCCCGGCTTTAAAAATATTTCCTATGGCGATGCTGAGGCGTTAGAGGCGGCGATCACTGACAACACCGCCGCCTTTCTGGTCGAGCCGATTCAGGGCGAGGCGGGGATTGTGATGCCCCCGCCCGGTTATCTCGCCAAATGTGCCGAACTTTGCAAACGGCACAATGTGTTGTTGATCTGTGACGAAATTCAGACTGGACTCGGACGCACCGGCAAGCTGCTCGCATGTGAGCACGACGGTGTGCAGCCCGACGGCCTGATTTTAGGCAAGGCGCTGGGCGGCGGCATGATGCCGGTATCGCTATTTCTCTCTCGCGAAGACGTGATGGCGGTCTTTGAGCCGGGCGATCACGGCAGCACCTTTGGTGGTAATCCGCTCGCCTCTGCGGTGGCACTGGAGGCGATGAAGGTGTTGCAGGATGAAGCTCTGGTGGAGCGCTCTGCAAAACTTGGCGAGTATATGTTACAGCAATTGCAGGCGATCAAATCAGACCTGATTCAGGAAGTGCGTGGGCGCGGCCTGTTTATTGGGATCGAACTTGATCCGCAGCGCGCCAGTGCGCGTGAGGTGTGCGAGCGCCTGATGAGCAAAGGGGTGCTGAGTAAAGAAACACACGAGACAGTAGTAAGAATGGCACCGCCGCTGGTGATCACCGAGGCACAGATTGACGAGACGGTGGCGGCGCTCAAATCAGTGCTGGCCGAGCTGTCGGGCGAGATTTCAGTTTAGTTCGATACTATCGCGGTGCCCGGTTCTGCGGCAGCGGGCGACTGCTGGTGTGAGCCGTGATGGCGAACGGTTTGCCCTGACGAATGCCGTTGAGTGTGATCGCTTCGCCGGGGGGTGTCTGCGCGATGCGGTTCAGTGCATCAGTGCCGTCGATGATCGCTTGCCCATTAATCTGTAAAATAATATCCCCTGTTTTCAGGCCGGCATGATCAGCGGGGCCTTTGGGCATGACGCCAGCGATGATGATGCCTCTGCTCTCTTTCAGTCCAAAGGATTCCGCCAGGGCCGGGTTGATGGTCTGGATTTCGATACCGAGCCAGCCGCGTACGGTATGGCCAAACTCAAGGATCTGTTTCATCACGCTCTTCACCAGGCTGGCCGGGATCGCAAAGCCAACCCCCTGTGAGCCGCCGGAGCGGGAGTAGATGGCGGTATTGATGCCGACTAGCTCACCCGCCGCGTTGATTAGTGCACCGCCTGAATTGCCGGGATTGATCGCAGCATCCGTCTGGATGAAATTTTCAAAGGTGGAGATGCCGAGATGGCTGCGTTCGGTGGCGCTGACGATCCCCTGCGTGACCGTCTGACCGACGCCGAACGGATTGCCAATGGCTAGCACCACATCGCCGACGCGCAGCGAATCGGACTGGCCAAAGGTGATACTCGGCAGATTATCCAGTGAAATTTTGAGTACGGCCACATCGGTTTCGGGGTCGCTGCCGATCACTTCTGCAGCGGCCTGACGGCCATCGGTGAGCGCAACCTGGATTTCATCCGCGCCGGCGATGACGTGATTATTGGTGATAATGTAGCCCTGTTTGCTGATGATCACGCCAGAACCGAGACTATTATCGCGCCGTTCGCGCGGTGCCTGTGGCTGGTTTTAAAAGAAGCGACGAAAGGCGGTGTCATTGAACAGTGGGTGTTTTTGGCCGCTGACCAGTTTCGTGGTG
>CALZIG010000095.1 GCA_945787585.1 uncultured Gammaproteobacteria bacterium
AGATTGCCTTCAATCTCATGTTTAAGCACGGAGAACTTACTCTGCTCCAGCTCAATGACTTTATGTTCGGCGACACTTTTCGACTGCCAGTAACTGGTAAAACTGATGATAATCAACACAAAAAATAACAGCCCACCCAATACAAGCGTGGTTTTACCTCGAAGTCCTAACTTATAAAGGTTACTCATCCATTTGCACCTTGATGGATTTAATCCCGCTGAACAGTCAATAACTGCAAAATAGGGCTTCCAGAAAACAGCCTTCGCTACATGAAAAATACTTATATACGACTAGCGGCCACTCTGCCCGATTGTTGATGCAGTCAGATCATAAGAAGCTCACAACTCTGACGGCCAGACTCGTACCTGATTAAAGTAGTGAAAATCCATCAATTTACTTCCAATACCCCGATAACAGAGGAGTTATGCCGATACACAGCCGCCCGATTAGCGTAAAACGAATATTAACATGCCGATGACCTCGCTCATAATCAAGAAGTTTTTCCTGCTTAAAAGCACCCAAAGCACTGCAACTTTCTTACGGCTCATCTACAATAGCGTTTTGTTTGACGGTTTAACTCAACTGGGAGCCTGTTGGTGAAACTCACGACTGCGGAATTCAGAGACTGGGAACATAAGAGCATTACCCTGCTGGGGATGTCGGGTGTCGGCAAGACGCGCCTGTCGACGATGCTGCGCGAGCACTGGTTTCACTACTCCGGTGACTACCGCATTGGCACCCGCTATCTGGACGAGCCAATTCTCGACAACATCAAGCAACAGGCAATGCAAGTCGAGTTTCTGCGCGATCTTTTACGCACCGACTCAATCTATATCGCCAACAACCTCTCGGTGGATAACCTCAAGCCGGTCGCCAGCTTTCTCGGCAAGCTCGGCAATCCTGAGCTCGACGGGCTGGCGTTACCCGAATTCAAGCGTCGTCAGGCACTGCATCATCAGGCGGAGGTACTCGCGATGCGCGACGTGCCGGAGTTCATCAGTAAGGCGCAGGAGATCTACGGCTATCACCATTTCATCAATGATGCCGGTGGTAGCGTGTGCGAGCTGGACGATGAAAAGACGCTCAAGATGCTCAGTGAAAACACCCTGATCATCTACATCAAGGCGACCGAACAGGATGAAAAGGCGCTGATTCGCCGTGCGGAACTGGACCCCAAGCCACTCTACTATCGCGAGGCATTTCTCGACGAACAGTTAGCGGCATATATGACACAGCGCTCGCTGGAATATGTGGCCCAGATTGATCCGAACGATTTTGTGCGTTGGGTCTTTCCGCATCTCTTCTATTCACGCATTCCACGCTACGAAGCGATTGCCGCAAAATATGGCTACACCATCTCGACCACCGACCTCGCTCAGGTGCGGTGCGAACAGGACTTCACTGCGCTGATCGAAAAAGCACTCACGAGTTAATTACTACGATGCCACTTGTCGCCAACAGCAATCTGCCTACGTTTAAACGTCTCGAAGATATCGGTGAAACCATCATTCCCGGTGATAGCGCGGTCCATCAGGATATTCGCGAGCTACACATTGGCCTGTTGAACATGATGCCAGACACTGCCCTGTCCGCTACAGAACGACAGTTCTTCCGCCTGGTGGGCGAATCAAATCAGATCGCACAGTTTTATATGCACCCCTTCACGCTCGCCGAGCTGCCGCGTGACGAAGCTGGGCGCGCCCATGTAGAACTGTACTATGAGAGTTTTGAGACCATCAAACAACAGGGGCTCGATGCACTCATCATCACCGGGGCCAACGTCACTCAGCCCGACCTTGCGATGGAAGCTTTCTGGCAGCCGCTGGATGAGATCATCGAATGGGCCTATGAGAATGTCACCTCGACCCTCTGCTCCTGCCTGGCGACACATGCCGTGATGCAGTCTCGCTATGGCAAAAAACGCCATCATATGGGTATTAAACGCTGGGGGGTCTATCCCCATTATCTGGTTGATCGCGAACATCCGTTAGTCGCGGGCGTCAATACGCGCTTTGATATTCCGCACTCGCGTTATAACGATATTAGTCGTGAGCAGTTTGAATCGGCCGGTTTAAAAGTACTGGTGGAAAGTGCTGAAGCGGGCGTTCACCTCGCGGTCAGCGAAGACCTGTTTCGCATCGTCTTTTTTCAGGGCCACCCAGAATATGACATCATCAGCCTGCTCAAAGAGTACAAGCGTGAAGTAAAACTATTTATCAATGGTGAACGGGATGACTACCCACCGGTACCCGATAATTACTTCACGCAGCAAAGCGCTGCCATTCTGGAAGAGCACCGGGATCAGGTGATCGCTGCGCTAGCGAACGGCATCACCCCGCCGCCTCTGCCAGAAGCGCTGATCACTGAGCGACTCGATAATACCTGGCACGACACCGCCGAGGCCGTGCTCAATAACTGGATCGGTAAGGTGTATCAGCTCACCAGTGTGAATCGTAACGAGCCCTTTCAGCCTCAAATCAATCCTGAAGACCCGCTCGGACTAAAACAAGCTGGAATAAACACGCCAAAACAGAAAGTAAGTAATTGAAATAAAACAACTTTAAAAGCTAATTGATTTCATAAATACTGTTCAGGCTCCATTCAGTTTCATTCAGTTATCTTTATCACCAGCGACAGAATAGTTCATCCCCGCAGTTTAGGGTTTGCAACATGGGCAAAGTGATTCAAGCCCAATTCTGATGCCTAAACCATAAAACAAGGAGATAACCATGAAACACATTATTACTGCCGCTGCACTTGCTTCTGCACTGATCGCAACCCCTGCTTTGGCCGATCTTGATCTTGCCAAGAAGAGTGGCTGTTTAGCATGTCACAGTGTTGAAAAGAAAGTTGTTGGTCCAGCATGGAAAGATGTCGCGGCTAAATACAAAGGTGATGCCGGCGCAAGAGATATGCTCATCACCAAAGTAAAGAAAGGTGGTAAAGGTAACTGGACTGAGGTTACCGGTGGCGTACCAATGCCTCCCTACTCACCGCGTGTTGCGGATGCAGACATCGAGACAATGGTTGATTTTGTCCTTGGCCTGTAATCCACAGTACAACAGTTAGTCATAAGCTTTACCAAAACCCCGGCCGCTGCTTCCCTCCCTCTTGGTCGGGGTTTTTTTTATTCCCCCATCCGCTTTCCACTGTATATCTGATAGCAAACCCGGTTATGCTTGTGTTTCCGATTCAGGAAAGGTCAACTTCGTTGTGCGTGTTTTAATTGTTGAAGATGAAACTGAGCTAAGGCAACAACTGCATCAGCGCTTAAAAGCCGCAGGCTATGCCGTTGATGTGGCCGACAACGGTGAAGATGGCTGTTACATCGGCAAAGAGTACCCCATCGATGTCGCCGTGGTAGATATCGGCCTGCCCAACATGTCCGGTATCGAGATGGTTCGTGCACTGCGTGAAGCGGGTAAAGACTTCCCGGTGCTGATCCTGACTGCACGAGGACGCTGGCAAGATAAAGTCGAAGGGCTTGAAGCCGGTGCCGACGACTATCTGGTGAAACCCTTCCACATGGAAGAGCTTGAAGCGCGTCTCAAGGCACTACTGCGGCGCGCAGCGGGGCTGGCACAGTCAACCATCACCTCCGGCCCCATCACCCTTAACACGACCCGTCAGGAAGTCACGCTCAACGGTACGTTACTGGAGCTGACCGCCTATGAATTCAAGGTACTTGAATACCTGATGCTGCACGCCGGGCAGGTTATTTCCAAGACGGTGCTCACCGAACATATCTATGATCAGGATTATGACCGCGACAGTAACGTGATTGAAGTCTTTATCGGACGACTCCGCCGCAAGCTTGATCCGAAAAACCAGCTACAGCCGATTGAAACCCTGCGCGGCCGCGGCTACCGTTTTAATATGATCGACTCATGAAACAACCCTCGATCAATACCCGTATGTTGATCGCCGCCAGCTGTATTCTGGCAGGCTTTCTCAGTATTACCGGCATCACGCTCGATCGCACCTATCGCATCAGCACGATTGACGCCCTTAAAGAACGCATGATGATCCAGATCACGGTACTGATCTCTGCCATCGAGCAGGACGAAAAACAAAATATTCGCATGCTCTACGCCCTGCCTGAACCGCGCTTCTTCACCCCCGACTCCGGCCTCTATGCCAGCATCATCAAAAATAACGGCGAACTCGCGTGGTCTTCGCCGTCGATCGCCACTGTATCAATGCCACCACACACCAGTGTCTCTCGCGGCGAACAGAAATTCGAACATATCGCATCGGCCACAGGCGACCCATTACTCTCACTCAGCATCGGCCTCACGTGGGGTGACAACGATACCGAAAGCGAAGGCTATACATTTGTAGTCAGTGAAGACCTGAGGCGTATCAATCAACAGATAAGGGACTTCCGTCACAACCTGTGGGGCTCACTCGGAGGCGTCGCCGCCGTACTATTGATTATGCTAACGCTGATCCTGCACTGGGGGCTCGCCCCATTGCGTCGTGCCGCGCAGGAAATCGCTGATATCGAAGCCGGCAAACATAATGAAATACAGGGTGAGTACCCCAAAGAGCTGAGCGGCCTAACCAATAATATTAATGCGCTGATTCGTAACAACAACGAACATGAAGCGCGCTACACCGCCAGTCTCGGCGATCTCGCCCACAGCCTTAAAACTCCACTAGCAGTGCTGCGCGGTGCGGTTGAGGCGCCGCATAAATCAGTCGAGTCACTGCGTATCACCACTGAAGAGCAGGTGCAGCGCATGGATCAAATCGTGCAATACCAGTTACAACGTGCCGCGACCTCCGGCAGAACAGCACTGACCGCACCGATCAATCCAGAGCAGATCGCCAGCCAGGTGTTCGCTGCGCTCGACAAGGTTTATGCAGACAAAGGGGTACAGGGAAATCTGACCGTCGCCACCGAACTTGAACTCCACATCGAAGAGGGCGACTTGATGGAACTGCTGGGGAACCTGGTAGACAACGCCTATAAATGGTGCCAGCGACGCGTCGACGTTACGCTATCAATTGAAAACCAGGAAGCGCC